>JALZUU010000388.1 GCA_023300665.1 Saprospiraceae bacterium
CTTGACAACGGATTACACGTGATTTTACATGAGGATAAGTCGACTCCGATTGTGGCCGTTAGTATTATGTACCATGTAGGTTCTAAAAATGAAGAGCCTGGAAGAACTGGATTTGCTCACTTTTTTGAGCATTTACTCTTTGAAGGTTCCGAAAACGTAAAGCGAGGGTCTTTTGACGAATACCTTGCTCGCGCTGGAGCAACGAACAATGCAAACACAACTTATGATCGTACTTTCTACTACGAAATTCTACCTTCTAATCACTTAGAAATGGGACTTTGGCTAGAAAGCGAGCGATTACTACACGCGAAAGTAGATAATGTTGGCGTCGAAACACAACGACAAGTGGTAAAAGAAGAACGTCGTCAACGAATTGATAACCAACCTTATGGTAGTGTGCTAGAAGAATCTATGAAACGTGCTTTTACCAAGCATCCTTACCATCATTCTGTGATTGGAAGTATGGCGGATTTGGATGCTGCTGAAGAAGCAGATTATAAAAACTTTTATGCTACCTACTATGTACCAGAAAATGCGGTATTATCTATCGCTGGTGATATTGATATTCCTAAAGCTAAAATGTTGATCGAGAAATATTTTGGATCTATTCCGAAAGGAAAAGGAACGATCAACCGTCCTAGTATAATAGAACCAGCTTTGACTGCAGAAAAGAAAGATACAATCTATGATAATATTCAGTTGCCAGCCGTTGTTCAAACTTACCGAATTCCTGCTCAAGGTACGCCGGATTATTATGCAGTAGAAATGTTGTCTACTTTATTATCGAGTGGAGAAAGTTCGCGTCTATATCGTAGCCTAGTAGATGATCAACAAAAGGCTTTGTTTGTTGGTAATTTCCCACTTGGGCTAGAAGATCCAGGAGCGGCCTTGGTATTTGGAATTGCCAATATGGGCGTAGAAACAAACGCTTTAGAAATGGCGATTGATGCTGAAATTAATCGAGCAGCTACCGAGTTGGTTTCTGAAAAAGAATTTCAAAAATTACGTAATCAGATCGAAAGTGATTTTGTCACCGCTAATGCTTCTGTGGTAGGACGTGCCGAAAGTTTGGCGAATTACCATATGTATTTTGGTGACTCTAATTTAATCAATACCGAGATCGACCGTTATATGAAAGTAACGAAGGAAGATATTATGCGTGTAGCTAAAAAATATTTTAATAAAAATAATCGCGTATCCCTACACTATTTACCGAAACCAGTAAATCCTTAAAGGGGTTAAATGTTGAATTGTTGAGTCTGCCTGCCGGTAGGCTGAAAAATTCGACTATTAATCACTGACTGATTTAATTCAAAAAATATTTAAAAAATTCAACATTTTCAATAATGAAAAATATATCATATATCGTATTTTTAATGCTCTTCGTTTTTGGCTGTACGCCTAAGACGACAGAGACGGCCACGACTACTGTTACCGATCAAATGTCTGACAAAGCAAAGATGGCTAAAGCAGAGATGGAAAAGGCAGAAATGGCCAAAGCAGAAATGGAGAAATCCATGAAAAATCCAGCGGAAGCTTGGAGAAGTGCTCCTCCTACTCCTGGACCTGCACCAAAGATTCAAATCGGAAAATCTCAAGAGTTTGTTATGCGTAACGGACTAAAGGTAATCGTCGTAGAAAACAATAAATTACCACGTGTTTCTTACCAGTTATTTGTGGATGCTCCAGATATGATCCAAGGCGAAGACGCAGGATATATTGATTTTGCGGGACAGTTACTCAATAAAGGAACCACTTCTAAATCTAAAGCAGAGATCGATGAAGCTGTGGATTTTATGGGAGCAAGTATGAGTACGAGTGCCAGCGGTGTTTTCGCTAGTTCTCTTTCTCGACACAGCGAAAATTTGATGAAAATCTTATCAGATGTTGTTAAGAACCCTAATTTCCCTCAAGCTGAATTTGATAAAATTAAAAAGCAAACGCTTTCTAGTTTAGCACAAAATAAAGAGACACCAGAAGCGATTGCCTCTAATGTAGCTAATGTGTTACGATATGGAAAAAATCACCCTTATGGAGAATTGGTTACCGAAGAAACAGTAGAGAAAATTACCTTGGCAAAGACCAAAGAATATTACCAAAAGTATTTCAAGCCTAACTATAGTTATTTGGTTGTAGTAGGAGATACCGACATGGCAAAAACCAAAGATTTAGTAACAAAATATCTTGGTGATTGGGCGAAAACAGATAAAGTAGAACAATTCGATTATCCTGTTCCAGATGCTCCAGATGCAACGACGGTTGACTTTGTTAACAAGAGTGGGGCAGTACAATCTATCATTAATATTACTTACCCAGTAAATCTAAAGCCAGGGGCAGATGATTTAATCAAAGCTTCTGTTGCAAATACCATCTTAGGTGGATTTTTTCAGAGTCGATTAAATGATAATCTACGAGAAACAAAAGCATATACTTACGGTGCTCGTAGTCGATTGAGTTCTGATAAAAATGTCGGATTTTTTCTAGCATCTGCCAGTGTACGTAACGAAGTAACGGACAGTAGTTTGGTGGAATTTATGAAAGAATTGAACACATTGCGTGATATCAAAGCACCATTGGAAGAAGTAGAATTGGCCAAGTCTGTAATGGCTGGAAATTTTGCTCGTTCTTTAGAGCGTCCTGAAACAGTAGCTCTATTTGCCTTGAATACTGCGCGGTATAAATTACCAAAAGATTATTATGAAACTTATCTAGAAAAGCTTAGTAGAGTAACTCCAGAAGACGTGCAAGAAATGTCGCAGAAATATTTTCTTACTAAGAATGCCCATATTGTTGTCGTTGGAAACCAAGATGATGTTGCTGAGAAATTAGGGGAATTTTCTACAGATGGAAAGGTAAGATACTACGATGTCTATGGTAATGAAATGGAGATGAAGAAGAATATGGTTCCAGATGGTTTGACGGCGCAATCGGTACTTGATGATTATATTAAAGCAGCAGGTGGAAAAGATAAATTGATGAAAGTGAAGGAAGTACATAGTATGTCATCAGCATCGATGATGGGGCAATCTATATCGATGGAAAACTTTCAGGTAGGTAATGAGAAGTTTGCCAGTAAAGTAAGTATGGCTGGTAATGTAGTACAATCTGTAATTTTTGATGGAACAAAAGCAATGATGGGAGGAATGCAAGGAAGCAAAGTGATGGAAGGAGAAGAGGTAAATATGTTTAAAAGCTCCGCGTTAATTTTTCCAGAGTTGCATTATGATCGTTTGGATTATAAAATTAAGTTATCTGGAACGGAAGCGGTAGATGGAAAGGATGCTTATAAAATTGCAGTCACCAGTCCTTTTGGACAAAAGTCGACGGAATATTTTGATGTGGAAAGTAAAATGAAAGTGCGGTCTATTAATGAAGGAGGAGATTTTACTTACTCAGGTTATAAAGCAGTAGATGGTATTATGTTTCCTTTTGAAATTAAAATGTCTGGTGGTGGAATGCCTGTTCCTATGGTGATCAAAGTAGAAAAGATCGAGGTAAATAAAGGGATTGATGCATCGATGTTTAACTTCGAGTAAATGATTTTTAATTCAATAATTTAATTGCTAGCTTTGTAGCTGTAAGAAGGCCGATGGAAACAAAACATCGGCCTTTTTCTATGAGTTTTTGGAAATGTCTTTTAGAGAAGTTGTAATTATCAATGGTTCGGTAATTCTTCATTTAGAGATAAAGAGATT
>JALZUU010000389.1 GCA_023300665.1 Saprospiraceae bacterium
TAAATAGAAATCTTGCGTTACAAGGCGAATTGATTGGTGGTAAAATCCAAGGGAATCCTTACAAGATGAATAATTTTGATGTACGTATTTTTAAAATTTGGGATATCGATACAAGTGCTTATTTATCGATTGAAGAGATGATGACGTTGAGTGCTCAATTAGGATTGAAGACGGTTCCTGTTTTGGCAAATGGTTTTCAATTACCAGAAACGGTAGGAGAGGCGTTGGCTTATGCAGATGGAACTTCTCAATTATTTGACACTTGTCGGGAAGGTCTTGTCCTTTATGCAGAAGATAACGCACGGGTTCATTTTAAAATTATTTCTAATGAGTTTTTGGAAAAAGAAAAGTAGCGTAGTTTAGATTAATTAAAAAGTAGATCAGAAAAATAGTTAAACTGGCTATAACTTCCAACTAGACAAAATGTTTACTGCCTTTAGGTCTTTAATCGATCTAAGGGCAGTTTCTGTTTTTTGCAATAAAATCAAAAGACTATTTAGCCTTATCCCTTAATTTTTTCCGTATCTTTCGCACCTAATCAAAATAAAAAATAATGAAAATTCAGTTTTGTGGTGCAGCGCGAGAAGTTACCGGAAGTGCTCACTTACTCACCCTTGATTCGGGATATACGATCTTATTGGACTGTGGTCTTTACCAAGGAAGATCTAAAGATATGGTAGATTTTAATTCCAATTGGTATTTTAAGCCTGCTCAGATTGATTGCATGATTCTTTCTCATGCCCATATAGATCATTGCGGACGTATTCCTAAACTAGTAAAAGATGGTTATACCGGAGATATAATCTGTACGCACGCCACGCGTAGCTTGTGTGCCATTATGTTATTGGATAGTGCTAAAATCCAAGAACGAGATGCAGAATATTTTAATAAAAGACAATTAAAGAAAAGAAAAAAATCTCGTAAGGCTATTCGAAAACCACTTTATACGAGTGATGACGTGCCAGAGGCAATGGCACAATTTATCAGCAATAGTTACGATCGTTGGTACCAAATTAATCCAGAAGTTGCCGTCTTATTTCGAGATGCTGGACATATCCTTGGAAGCGCGAGTGTTACACTAAGAATTACAGACAAAAAAGGTAAAGAAAAGTATGTTGGATTCTCTGGAGATATTGGACGACCTAATCGACCGATCTTACGAGACCCAAAACCGATGCCGAAATTAGATTATTTGATTTGTGAGTCTACCTATGGCGATAAAGATCATGAAGGTAAGCCAGCAGAAATAGAAAAATTCCTTTCGATTATTAAAAAGACTTGTGTTGAGAAAAAAGGAAAACTCATCATTCCTGCTTTTAGTGTTGGAAGAACGCAAGAGATTGTTTACATGTTGGATCAAATGGAAACGGCTGGTAAGCTACCCAAAATTCCGGTATACGTAGATAGTCCATTAGCCGTCAACGCGACCGCTATTTTTGGATCTCATCCAGAATGTTATGATGATGATTTGAACGAATATTTATTGATTGATAATAATCCATTTGGTTTTAATACACTGACTTACGTCCGTCAAGTAGAAGTATCAAAATCTTTAAATGATTCGAAAGATCCAGCGATTATTATTAGCTCTTCAGGAATGATGAATGCAGGTCGAGTAAGGCATCATCTATTCAATAATATGGACAATCCTAAAAATACTTTATTGATTGTGGGATATTGTTCGCCAGATACGCCAGGGGGAATGTTGCGAGACGGAATTGATAAATTAAAATTATTTGGAGAATGGAAACCTGTTTTGATGGATGTTGAAATTATGGACTCTTTCTCGGCGCATGCTGATCGAGGAGAAATTTATGATTTCATTAAAAATCAAAAAAAGAAAGTCAAGAAAATTTTCCTCGTACACGGAGAGATTGATCGACAAGAAGCGCTGGTTAAATATCTAGGAAAGAAAGGATTTAAATCAGTAAAGATACCTAAGTTAGCAGAAATTGTGGAATTATAATTCGCAATTAATCAAATAACTTCTATAAAAGAATTAAAAAAAGATCCCAAACTTTAGACAATTTCTAAAGTTCGGGATTTTTTTTGGGTGTTTTGAAAGCGTGAAAAATACTATTTGCTTCACTCAATTTTGATAAGTACTTGGACAAAATTATATTTAAGTTATGACTAAGGAGATTTTTTTACTAGTCAATGCGCAAAAACTGGAATTATGCCGTAGCATAATGAGGATTTTTGTAAAGTAGAATAGTGAAAAAAGATCTATTCATAAGTTAAAGTTTAATTTGTCCACGTACTTGAAAGCCAATACCATTAACTATTCTTTTCTAATAAGATTTAATTTTCCAAAATCACCAAAAAGTTCACGAGAGCGTTTATTGTAAGCCATTGCTGCTTCTTGCGCAGTAGCGTAAACGCCGATGTGCGTAGTTTGTTGGTCAATAGAAATTACTGCACGGAATTTTCCATTTTCTTCATATACACCTGTGTATCCAGTTTTACTGGTAGTTCTACGCGTTCGGCTAGCCGTAGCGCGGGAGCGCCATTCTAGGTTTTCTAAACGGCAATCGAGCTTGTTGCCATTTTTTGCACCAACTAAATTGTGGATTTTATTTCGTTTTTTGCTGAGAAACTTCTCTCCGACGAGTCGATGGAGATATATTGTTTCTGTTTTGTAGGTCTTCTTTTTCTTGTTAGAAGTAACTTTTTGAAAAACAGCACATCCGCTAGAATGCCGGCGGAGGTTGTCGATGAAATTCATCTTTTTTAATCTTGGCTCTTTAGCGATGGCTTTGAGCACTTTTTCGTCTAATAAAACAATTTCATCTGAATTTTTTAAGGAAATTTTTTTGATCATAAGCATTTTTTTACGACCTGTTGCTTATAAAAAGTAAATAGATATACTTCTAGTATTATTAGATCATCTTACTTTTACCTGATAGAAAGTAGCAGGTCATTTGGTTAATTTTTACTAAAGATAAAAAAAAATTACATTACTAATAACATATAGCGTGCTTTTTTAATTTATTTTTAAATCTGAAGGTATAAACCACATTATTGGATATCTGTGGATTTGGTGCTAATTACTGGGAATACAATCAAAAAAAAGATTGATAAATGAAAAAATATATAACAGGAATGATTAGAAATATCTAATCTCCATAACTGGCGTTTATCAGACGCTTATCCCATTAATAACTGTTATTTTTGGTATAAATAACCTTACCTTTGATATTATATAGAAAAGCTGTTTAAAAATGACGCCTACCTTCGTGCCTCTGGCAGGCAGGTATAAAATTTGCATCGTCTTGACAACCAATCACTTATTCTCACCTTTTGTGAACATTCTTAAACAGCCTTAGAAGTTGAAATAGCGAAATCACAAACAATGAAAATAAATAGACTTTTTCTTTTGATATTAATCATCAGTACCCTTGTCAATACTGGCTGTCGAAAATTGGAAAATTTAGATGATTTAGAAATTACGGGTATTGATGCTGAATATGCGATTCCATTATTATCTACGAATATAGAAATGGGAGAAGTATTAGATAATTTTGATGATAATTCAAGTGTGTTTTTTGATGAAAACGGACAAGCAATTCTTCGTTATTTTGGCGATTTCACTTCTAATCAGAGCGAAGATATTTTTGCAGTACTAGATGTTATAGATAATGTTCCTATTCCATTATTAGATACCGTTGCGGCCCTGCCTTTTACTGCACCTGATGGAGTGATACTTGACTTTGGAATCTTAAAGTCAGGTGGATTTCGTTATGGATTTACCTCTGAACACGAAGAAGATGTTACGGTATCGGTTTCTATTCCTTCGCTAACCAGAGACGGTGAAATTTTTTCCCATAGCCTTAATACATCTTCCTATACAGGCGAATTACCAGTTGCTGGATTCTTACTTTTTCCCATAGATTTATCAGGTTATAAACTTGATGTGGAAGAAGATTCAATTTTTGTAGAGTTCAGTGCTTTTCGAGAAGAGAGCGGATTTGCAGATACGTTAGCAGGTTTTTTTGTGATTTTTAATGACGTTACTGCTTCTTTTATTCAAGGATTTTTGGGAGATGAAGTTCTTGAATTTGAACGAGATACTATCGAAATTGATTTCTTTGAAAATTGGACAGAAGGAACCCTTCGATTTGAAGATCCAACAATTAATTTTCTGGTTAATAATTCTTTTGGTTTTCCGATACGCTCTTCCATTAATGTCTTAGATGTTATTTCGGTTAATGATGAAATATTTCCTTTATCTAGTCCTGATATTGATGCAGGGGTTAACTTTGCTTTTCCCACCTTAGACGAAATAGGCTGTACCAAAGTGACTGATTTTTCATTCAATAACGAAAATTCCAATTTAGTAGATTTATTAGAAGCTGTTCCGAAAGCAGTAGATTATGATATTGACGGATTGAGTAACCCCGATGGAAATACGGCGATTCGTGGTTTTCTGACGGATTCGAGCTTTTTATCGGTACAGGTTGAAGTAGTACTACCCGTTTTTGGTGCAGTGTCCAACTTTAATGTCTTCGATACGATTAAAGTAGAACGATTTGATTTTGATGTAGACTTTGAAGAATACGGAGAGGTAAACTTTGCCGAGTTTAAATTATTTTCTGAAAATAATATTCCATTAAATATTGATCTGCAATTGTTCTTTGCAGATGAAAATGAACAGATTATAGATTCTCTTTTTACCGGAATTACACCCGTCGTTACTGCGGCTACCGTAGATGCTGATGGAAACACCATAGAAAAAACAATCGAAGAAGCTTTTGCTAGAGTAACTGATGATCGTTTTGAAAGAATTAAAGAAGCGCGAAATCTTTTCTTGCAAGCACGTTTTTCTACGCCTGAGAACGGAATGCGTTCCGTTCGAGTTACCGCAGATCAAGATGTGAAAATAGGAATGGGATTAAAAGTAGGAGTAACTCGTTAAATAGCTTCAATAACAAAACAGGGGAAATGAAAAAATATTTATTGGTAAAAGCGTGCTTCTTTATTTTGATTTTTAGTGTTACTGCACAAGACGAATTATCGTTGCATTTTATGCCTGATAACATAGCGGCTACTCGTACCAATCCGGCCTTATTACCAGATAGTAGTAATCTAGTAATAAGTTTACCAAACGTAGGTTTCAACTTATTTCATAGCAGTGGAAACTTTAATGACGTTTTTCAAGACAGCCCCAGTGGAGGCATAAATATTGACTTTGGTAATTGGATTGAACAATTAAATCCAGAAAATGAGTTGGTCACTAATTTAGAAGTAGAAACAATCCGCTTGTTTTTCCGAAAAGGAAAATTTGGATTTCAAATCAATCACGAAGCTCGATTTCATAGCTCTTTTCTTTATCCTGATACTTACCCAAAATTAATTGGTGAAGGAAACGCACAGTATATTGGTGAACAAATAAACATCGGTCCAGATATACAACAAGATGCTTTTCATTCTATCGGACTAGGTTTATCTTATCAAGTAAATGATAAAATCAATCTTGCGGTACGTCCTAAAATTCTCTTTGGTACTGGAAATACAACCACCATAAGAAAAGATGCCTTCCTTGAAACTTCTGATGAGTTTTACCAAACCACCATCACCACCGATTATCAATTAAACACTACGGGTATCCTAACATATAATGTAGATGGTTTTGATTTCGATTTTGAATCAATTACTAAAGGATTTTCATCGAATACTGGATTCGCTTTGGATTTAGGTGTTCATATCAGACCGACAGATAAATTATCAATTAACTTAAGTTGGATCGATGGTTTAGCAAAAATAAATTGGAAAAATAATACGCAAATTCTCGAAAGTAAAGGCACCAAGCTTTACGAAGGTGTAAAAATAGATTTCTCGGATATTTTAGAGGGAGATAGTATTAATTTCTCAAATGCTACGGACACCCTTAATTTTGACAACCTTTTTAATTTTACTTCCCGCGATGGAACATATTCTACAGAGCTTCCTTCTCGTATTTATGTTAGTCTCGGTTATCAGCTGACCGAAAATTTTTCATTGCATGGATTATTTCATAATGAAAATTTCCGCGGCAAAAATCGGCAGGCTTACTCCTTAGGCGTACAAGCTCAACTTCATAAATTATTCAATCTAGGCGTTAATTACGCTTATCGGTTCGAATCAGCTACTAATATTGGATTAAACACCACAATTAGGCTCGGTCCTGTACAAATTTTCGCCGCTACAGATAATATTATCCACGTCTTTAAGCCTTTTGAAACCGATAATGTCAACGGTAGAGTAGGGCTAAATTTAGTTTTTTAAATTTTTTTTAAAATCTGGACATTTGCGGGTTTGTTGCTACTCCTTTAGGAGGCTGGGAGGCAGCAAATGGAATAAATGTCTAGTTTTTTAAATTTTTTTTAAAAAAAGTTACCACCTCAGGCAGCATATTTCCACTTCAAGGTATCTTCTTTATATACAACAATAAATATAAAGCTAATTTTTACGTCAATTAACTGATAATCAACGTGAAAGGTAGAGATGAAATGTGAGAAGAAAGTAGTATTATGAAAAAAATAATTTATTTACTAACCCTTGTTCTTATTGTAGGATGCCATAAAGACGCAAATTTTTTCGTCCCTAATGCAGGCTCTGAATCAGAACAATTTGTCAAATCCGGATTTGCGGGCTTGGTGACCGATGAGTCAGGTGCTCCAATTAGTGGTGCTACCGTAGCTGTCGGCACCCGACTAGTACAGACAGACATTAATGGTGTATACTTTTTAGATGATGCAAGCGTAAATATCGAAAAAGCATTCATTACGGTTAACCAATCAGAATATTACGAAAGTTCACGAACGTTAACCGCAAAGGTTAATGCACAGATAAATTTAAATTTCATTTTAACACGTAAGCAAGAAATCGGAACGTTCGCTGTTACTGCCGGGGAGACATTTAGTCTTCCCGACGGTGCAGTACTTGAAATTCCAGCCGATGGTATTGCTGATTTTGAAGGGGAAGCTGCTCTTTATACGAATATCTGGAACCTTACAGATCCAAATCTCAGTTTTCAAATGCCTGGAGATTTTATTGGAGAAGATGAAACTGGAGCAGAAAAAAGCTTGATACCTTATGGAATTTTTCTAGTTGATGCAGAAGATAATAGTGGAGAATATCTAAGTATTGCTTCTAATAAAACATTTAGAATTACTATTCCGGTATCGGATAATAATGCACCCAATACCGTATCACTCTGGTTATTTGATGAAATAGAAGGTATCTGGAAAGAAAAAGGAACCGCAACGATAGAAGGACAATTCTACGTAGCTGAGGTAAGCGAATTTGGACAATGGGCCATCGCAGATATGGGTGAAAAAATTGACATTTCAGGAACGGTATTTAAAGATAACGAACCAACTGGAAATATTTTAATGGCCCTACGAAATCTTAGCACAGGAACAACTCGTTTTACCTACTCCAATTCTAGAGGAGCCTATAATTTTAAAATTGCTGCTAATAGTTTGACTAAGTTAGGTGTTTATAGCCAAACTTGTGAAAATTTTTTAGAATCTAAAGATATTGCAGTGGGGGAAGAAGATCTTGTAAATCAAGATTTTACCAACGGTAATGGAATTACGATATATAGCGGTGAATCGAGAGATTGCAATAAAGAATCATTGACCGACGGATACGTAATTATATCAGATCGATTAGTAGTAGAATTAGATGAGGCCGGTCGATTTAATGGGGTAATTTCAGATGATTGTCTATCTTCTTTGACTTTTAGAACATTTGATAGAACGAATCAAGAAGTAGCGCCAATAGCCAATCCACAAAATGTATCGCCAGTACAAGTCCATTTAGTAGCTTGTGAAGGACTTAGCGAATTTACAAATCTTAATTATAATAACAGAAGCCTATTACTCAGTGCTGAAGCGATAGCTACTTTGCAACCAGATATAAGTAATGAGGATGGAATCAT
>JALZUU010000390.1 GCA_023300665.1 Saprospiraceae bacterium
GCTTCAAAACTTAAATGGGTACAAGAAAACGAACCCGAAATCTATCAACAAATTGATAAAATATTATTACCTGGTGATTACCTCGCTATGAGATTAACGGGTACTTCCATGACCACTATTTCAGGATTAAGCGAAGGGATTTTTTGGGATTTCTCTAAAAATAAAACTGCCGATTTTTTACTTGATTATTATAAAATTGATAAAGCTTTACTTCCAACGATTAAAGATAGTTTTAGTGAACAAGGACAAATATCCAAACAGGCTGCATCCGCCACTGGACTAGCCATTGGAACCCCCATCACCTATCGAGCGGGTGACCAACCCAACAATGCTTTTTCACTCGGAGTAATTAACCCAAATGAAGTAGCTGCAACCGGTGGAACTTCTGGTGTAATTTACGGAGTGATAGATCGACCGGCTTATGATCCACAATCTAGAGTGAATGGTTTTGCGCATGTTAATCATCAACCAAATCAACCTCGAATTGGCATGCTACTTTGTATCAATGGAGCTGGAATTCAATATGCTTGGCTAAAAAAACAAATGGCCAACCCTGGTGTTTCTTACCAAGAAATGGAAAAATTAATGGAACCCATTCCCATCGGAGCAGATGGTTTACGGATCATTCCTTTTGGAAATGGAGCAGAAAGAATTTTGGCCAATCAGGATACCGGAGCACAGGTTAACAACCTACAATTTAACCGACACACGCAAGCTCATTTTTTCCGTGCAGCATTGGAAGGGATCGCATTTTCTTTTGTCTATGGGTTTAAAGTATTAAAAAAATCAGGACTAGAACCTGCCGTCATTAAAGTTGGAAACGATAACCTATTTCAATCAAAAATATTTTCCGAAACCATCGCAAATCTCTTAGGTTGTCGATTAGAAGTTCTTAAAACAAACGGCGCGGCCGGAGCAGCCAAAGGTAGTGGAATTGGGAGTGGTTATTATAAAAGTTTTGAAGAAGCGGTCAGTAAAAATGAAATAGAAAAAACGTATCATCCCAACTCAGAAAAAACAAAATACCAAACCGCCTACCAAGCCTGGGAAAATGACCTAGATAAGTTAATTCAATGAATTTAAAATAGGGATTTAAAAAGAAGATCCCACTATAAAAATTATAGCAGGATCCCCAAAAGATGTTATTCACTAAATCTTTAAATACTAAAAATTTAAAAAAAGAAGTTGTTTAATAATGTCAATTTATAAAACTTTTAATAAAATTATTTTAAACGAGCCGTCAGCCGAATTCCTGTACTAAATAAATTAACTGAACCAGTTCCGATTCCTGTTAAAGGTATTTTTGCGTAAGGCGAAATTTGAAGACTAGTATGTTTTCCAATCGTACGCTGGTAACCGAAGGATACTTGCGCTACTCCTAGCAAATGTTTGTTCTCCATTTTATCATTCCAACTTGTTTTCAAATCTGTACGAGTAATAGTTGGATCGTAAATAAAGTCGTACCACTCGTTGCTCATCAAATAAGTGGTTACGCCTAAGTTGGTAAACCATCCATTTTCGTTTACATCATTGAAATAATAATTAACAGATAGTGGAATTTCAATCACCGTACCGCTTCCTCTAAATTCCATAGGAACTATTTCATCCGTCCAGAATCCTGATTTTACATTATAATTTTCACCAGCTCCAGCGTATCGTTTTTTACTCACTCCTACTCCTGTCATCAATTCAAAATGATTGTTGATTTGGTAGCCCAATTCGAATCCTACAAAGTATCCTGCTTTTCCTTCTCCCTCTCCTCGAAGAAAAGAAAATTCTGATCCAGCTGTTAATCCAAAAGAGAAACGTTTCTTGGATTTTGGCTTTTCATCACCTCCAATTTCAGTATCAGTATTATTGATTTTTGGTAATTTTATAGAAGAAAGTGCATCACTTTTATTACTCAGTAAACTTACTTTGCTCGATGGTAACATCAATCCAGGTTTGGTATGCTCCACCCGCTCGGGTGTCGAAACGGAGGAGACGATACCTATCTGTTTTTGAGCAGTATTTATTTTAGATGTTGTTCTAAACTTTTCAGGTATTAAACCTTCTTGCGCTTTAGCTACCCTACTCAAATTTTCATAAGTAGTAGAATGCTTTTCAGTGTAAGGATTAACTTCTAATTGTTCGTCATCTAAAACCTTAGGTAATTCGGTTGGAGTAACTGCTTCGCTTTGAGTGTTAAATATTTCAGCCGTTTCTAAATCTTTGTTTTTCGTTACTACAGGTGTTGTATTTTGAGTAGTTGTTTTGGATAATTCAGCATTATCAGTAGTAGACAATTTTTCATCATTTGATACTGCTTTCTCCGTTCTTACTATATTATTTTCAAATTGCTCTGGTGATTTTGCTAATTCATTCGTTGAATTATAATATTTTAATCCAAAAATTCCTGTCAATCCCGCAAGACCAACTACTAGCCACCAGACAATAAATCGATACTTTTTCTTTTTCTCTTGCTTGTCCAACATCTCGTCCATAGAAGACCAAGCATCTTCACGATAAGTAAAATCGTATTGCTCAGATCCTTCCTGAAAAAGCGCGTCTATTTTTTTGTCATTTAAATTATCCATGTTGTGTAACTTTTAAATGTTCAGTTACTAATAACTGCAGTTTTTGTCTTGCTTTCGATAAGTTCGATTTACTTGTTCCTATCGTTATTCCTAGTTTATTGGCAATTTCTTCATGTTTAAACCCATCGATTACGTGCATATTGAATACCGTTCGATATGCCAAAGATAAAGACTGTACCATTCCGATCAATTCTTTGTATCCTATTCTGCTTAAAATATCTTCTCGATCACTTAGGTCGTTTACTTCTTCAATGTCTGTGTGCATCTGTAGCTTGTTTTCTTTTTTTACATAATCAATCGACGTGTTAACGACAATCTGCCTAAACCAAGGCTTAAACGAACGATCAGGGTCAAATTTGTCGATACGATTATACACTTTTAAAAAACTATCATTTAGTATCGAAATAGCACCCGCCTCGTTTTTGGCATATCGGAAACCTACACTCATACCATAACCATAAAAGAGCTTGTATAGCGCTTGTTGGTCTTTTCGGTCTCGCCGTCGACATCCTGCTAAAATATTCGTTAAATTCTGATTCATTTGTAATTTAAAGTTCCCAGTTCTATCCCCAATACCATATATTTTGCAAAAGGGTTGCCTGACTAAATAAAAAAAAAAGATTTATTTCCACTTTCAATAGGATTTTACCACCTTTCGTTCAGTAATTCACCCAAAAACACCGAAAATCTAGGCAAACTATCCTCTATACGACATCCTTTAGCTAGAACCATTTTCTATGAAATTGCGTTGAAATAGTTTAATAATTCTGAAGTTTTTCAAAATCTTTTAATCAAACCTTCTTATGTCCAAAATATCCGAGCTTATTGGTAACACTCCCCTGGTAGGAATCCGTCAAATTATTCAAAAAGATAATATCCAAGTTTATGCGAAGCTAGAAGGTCAAAATCCTGGCGGTAGCGTCAAAGATCGAGCGGCCTTCGGAATGATCTCAAAAGCATTGGAAAGAGGAGATATAAAAAAAGAGGACCACTTAGTGGAAGCTACCAGCGGAAATACCGGAATTGCCCTTGCCATGATTGCAGCAGAGTATAAATTGCCCATTACCCTCATAATGCCCGAAAATTCTACCCAAGAACGGATTGATACCATGCGCGCCTACGGTGCTGAAGTGCTCCTCACACCCGCAAAAGGGACCATCGAATATTCGCGCTCTTATGCACAAGAATTGGTAGAAACTAAAGGATATGTCATGCTCAACCAATTTGCCAACGACGATAACTGGGGGGCACACTACCAAACCACCGGTCCCGAAATATGGCGAGATACCAACCATAAAATCACCCACTTCGTCTCTAGCATGGGGACTACCGGAACCATCATGGGCGTTTCTCGCTACTTAAAAGAACAAAATCCTGACATCCAAATTGTTGGGGTACAACCTACTGACGGCAGCAGAATTCCAGGAATCCGGCGTTGGTCTCCAGAATTTTTACCAAAAATATTTGATGCCAGCCGTGTTGATCAGATCATCGACGTCTCTGAAACAGAAGCCAAAACCATGATGCGACAAATGGCCAAAGAGGAAGGTATCTTTGCGGGTGTAAGCAGCGGTGGCGCCATGGCAGCGGC
>JALZUU010000391.1 GCA_023300665.1 Saprospiraceae bacterium
TTTAAACCATTAAAAAATATAATAAAACATGATTTTAAAAATGACATCAATGTGTATCAAGGGGCTTAGTTTTGTAGGACTTATTATTTTATTGAGCCTATTTAATTGTGAAGGCCAAGAGCCAACTATTACTAAGAAGGGAGTCAAAAAAACAGTGTTACCAACGAAATTAAAAAAAGCTAAATCTTTATCAAATAATGATATCTCTTATTTAGTTGATCTTAAGAGAGAGCTTAAGATTGGGGATAAAATGGTTAAAAGAATTCAACGAGTAAATAGACAAACTAAGTCAAAATTGACTCAACTATCGAGTGAAGGTAAACTCAATGGTAAAAATAGAAGAAGAATTACACGTGAAAAAGAAGCACAATTAATAAAAATACTAGGGGAACAAAAATACACTCAATATCATAAATTTAGTTTGAAGAGGCATAAGTAAGAATAAAGCGATTGTAAATTTATGTTGCAGTTATTAATTTGTTAATTATAAAATAAAAAGAATGAAAAAAATTGTTCACTGTCCAGCACAAAGTTTCAAAACTTATGATGACGAAAATAGATTTAGTGAGATAAGAGAAATTGTAAAAAATGATGAATTTAATTTTTTAAAAAACAATACGTATAAAGAATTTTATGATTTTGTGCACAAAAATCATGAGTTTCATAAACAAGTACATTATTTAAGATATATGTATACTGCTGGTGTATTGTTTTCTCAAATAAACGATTTTAGAAATCTTAACATTCTAGAAGTAGGAGGGTATTCGCCTTTGTCGCAATTTCTTGCATTAAAAAATAATTGCTTTCATACTGAATCAGATCTTAGAGTAGAAATTGATGCTCCAACTGATCATTTTGATATTGTTATTTGCTGTGAAGTTATCGAACATATAAAAGACCAAAATCCTAATAATCTCGACGAACTAGTTCTTTTTACAGGTAATGGGGTGAAGACTTTTGCGAAAGAAGTTAATCGAGTAGTAAAAAAAGATGGTGTATTAATTCTTACAACCCCTAATGCTAATTCTTTATGGTCTATAATTCGATCAATCAGATATGAAGACCCATATATTTTTAGAGGTCATGTAAGAGAATATACAAAAAATGAGCTATGTAATTTATTTTCGACTTTCGAGCCCATATTTTATAAATCATATTACAACTTTAGAATGATAAAACAAGAATCTAGGCAGCCAATTGTTGAGAAGTTTAAAAAAATTGGTTGGGATTTAAAGGAAAGAGGAGATAACCATGTTTTACTATTGAAAAAAAGATAAGATTTATATTTGACAGATTTAATCTGTTTGTTTTCAAAAACAAAAAAAAGTAACTTGCTTTTTAAAAATAAATGAAATTATGATAAATATAAATGCTAAATACCTTGTCTTCTCTAAAGAAGAAGAAGATACAGTATTGAAATATATTCCGAGTATTCGATTAGAAGTTTATCAAGAAAAAAAGCTATATTCTGATATAATCGCAATCATTAGAGATGTAAGAAGTGTTTTAGCTTCTAATATCAAAATAAAGAATATTACTGTTGGAGATAGTTTGAACATTATTACACCTTGGACTAATTACATTGAAAAAGTAGAAGAATGCAATCTGCAAATTTTAAGATTTGAAGATTTAATTTTAAATCAGAATATACCAAACTATTTTAATGACAGTTGGTTTGACAATATAAATTTTAGCCAAAATAGAATTATATGGGAACTGTCAGGAACTTACCTTTCCAAATTTAACTATTTACGATATTGTTCCTACCCATTAAATTTTAATGACAAAACAGATATAAATTCAGTTTTAAATAAATATCCAATAAATGATTTGAAATTTATTGTCCCTCCAGCATTAAGAAAAGGTTCCTTGCAAAAGAATGAAGCAAATTCAGTTAAATCTGGTCGAGTAATCCTTGAACATGTGAAACAAAGAATGGGATTAAATGATTTTGCTAACACCGATATATTAGACTATGGATGTGGAGTGAAGTTTACCCAATCTATTCTACAATATGATATTGGAGTTAAATCTTATACAGGTATAGATTTAGATTCGGATATGATTAATTATTTAAGTCAAAAGGTGAAAGTGTCAAATATGAATTATTTTGCTGTAAATTTTCAAAATGATATGTACAATCCTGAAGTGCAGATTAAAATGAATAGCGAAACTCAATTGCCTACAGGAAAAAAGTTTGACTTAATGATTTGCCAAAGTGTTTTTACTCATTTAGACAAGGATGACTTTAAGAATTTGTTGATAATTTTAAGAAAAAACACAAAACCAAATACAAAATTATTTTTTACTTGCTTCATTGATAATATTATGAAGGATAACTGGAAGGATGCTAATCCAAAAAGTCCTTTAATTAGAATATATTATAAAGAAGAGTACGTTAAGAATATGATTAAAGAATCTGGTTGGGATATTATTTCTTATAACCGTCGAAGTCCTAAATTTTTAGTTAGTGATAATTTTCTGTGTCAACCAAGTTAAAATATTTAACTATTTTATAAATATGATTTGTTTTTATTTATGAGAATTTTGGTTTTTTTATTACAGGTACAATATTTTACTGCGAATAAACCATTTAATAACTCTAAGTAGATATGAAACATTTGTTTATACATTCGCATAAGAGGTTTTTAGAATAAATTTTAAAGTTGATGTTTTACTTTATAATGTGATCTTGTAAGTATAAAAAGTGTTGACCTGAGTTAACATTATATTTTAATTATTTCTCCATTCTATTTCTGTGCAAATCAACAAATTAAATTTAGTAGTGGAGTTCCCTTGTTACAGTATAAAGCTATATAAAGTTTATTTAACTTAAGTATATTACACTCTTATTAACAATTAATGAATCTGACATTTCTATAGAACTATCATGCTGTTTAACTCTTTTGTATTTCTTCATTTTTTTCTACCAATTTTTCTGGTGTTCTATTTTACTTTTAAGTCAAGAAGAAATCAGAATTTAGTCTTGCTAGTTTTTAGCCTTTTCTTTTATTCATGGGGAGAAGGAATAGTTGTTTTATTATTGCTACTTTCTGCAGTTGTAGACTTTGCAGCAGCAAAGCTTATAAATATCGGGTTTAAAAAAATTGGACTTTGTATTTCCCTCGTATTTAACTTGGGGATATTATTTTTTTTTAAATACATTAACTTCTTCATTGAAAATATAAATAATATTTTCAATCTGAGTTGGGATTTCATTGATATTTCTCTGCCTATAGGAATTAGTTTTTTTACTTTTCAGACAATGTCTTATTCTATAGATGTCTACAGAGGTAAAGTGAAAGCAAGTAATAATTTTCTCAATTTTGCTTCTTATGTTTGTATGTTTCCTCAATTAATTGCAGGTCCAATTGTTAGATATCAAGATGTCGAGAAGGAATTAGTAAGTAGAATTATCTCATGGGATAAGATTTCTGAAGGAGTTGAACGGTTTGTTATAGGCTTAGCGAAGAAAATGATTTTAGCAAATTACTTCGCTCTCATTGCTGATGATGTTTTCAATTCTAATGTAAATAATTTGGGTTTTTATGATTCTTGGTTAGGAATATTTGCATATACAATGCAAATATTTTTTGATTTCTCTGCCTATTCGGATATGGCTATTGGCTTAGGTATGATTTTAGGATTTACATTTCCTGAGAACTTTAAGTATCCATATATTTCAAGATCTATAAAAGAATTTTGGCGAAGATGGCATATTACAATGTCTTCTTGGTTTAAAGATTATTTATATATTTCTTTAGGAGGAAATCGTGTTTCGAATTTTAGGATATATGTAAATCTCTTCGTTGTATTTATTGCTACAGGTTTATGGCATGGCGCAAGTTGGAATTTTATTGTTTGGGGTTTAATACATGGTTTTGTTATTGTTTTTGAAAGACTATTTCCTTCTTTCTTCTCGTGGTTGCCATCTATTGTTCGATGGTTCTATACAATGCTCGTTGTTATGATTGCGTGGGTGTTTTTCCGGGCAGATAATATTGATGTAGCAATGGTATATCTTTCAAAAATGTGCGCATTCGAATTTGAGTTAACCGATTTTTTCAGAATCTATTTCATAGATCTTAAATTTGTTATTATATCTTGCTTAAGTATTTTAATATGCACACCTTTTTTATGGGATAATGGTTTCAATTATTTAAGAGCAAAAGAATCTGTTTTTAGATATTTATATATGATTTTCATAGGATTTTTGTTTTTACTAAGCTTGTCGTACATAGCAACTTCGTCTTATGATCCTTTTATTTATTTTCGATTTTAATAGCATATATGATTGATAAATTATTTGTAGGAGCATTTTTTTTATTTTTAAGTACTTTTAGTGTCCTGTCGTTATTTAGGATTGGTCAAAAAGAAACAGATGCTATTTCTAATAAAGAAATAAATATTTCTTTTAATGGAGATTATTCTTTTAGCAACTCTAAACGATTAGTCAGAGAACATTTTGATAATAGAATAGCTTACAAAAGTGCAATTTATAAAGCATTATCTAATTTTGAATTAAATCTATTTGATAGAAGTATTAAGCCTAATAAAGTAGTTAAGGGGAATAATGGTTGGTACTATTTAGGAAATGATTTTAGAAATGTATTAGAGACTTCTGCCGGACTTAGTATTTACCCAAAACGAAAACGAAAAGTTTTAATTAATAAACTAATAAAACTGAAAAAAAAATTTAACAACGAAGGAATTGACTTTGTTATTGCAGTCGCTCCTAATAAGCACTCAGTTTATCCTGAACATTTGCCTTATACTTCTAATGGACTTACGAAATTAGATATACTTGATAAAAACAATATTCCAGGCTTTATCAATTTTAAAACACCATTACTGGAATATAAAAATCAAAATCGGCTTTATCATAAAACAAACAGTCATTGGAATTCTTTAGGTTCATTTTACGCATATCAGCATTTAATAGATCGGCTTAATAAAGAGAGTGATATGAACCTAGTGCCATTAAATATTACTCAATTAAGATTTGATACAGTTTTGTCTTATTCAGAGGATTTGACAGCAATGATTCAAATAGAAGAATTAGAGCAAAGAATAGAAAGTAAAATAATAAAATCAAGTGAAACCTATAATACAATTGATATTGGAAGCAATATTAATTATCCAAATCACAAAAAACATCAATTTGAAAGAATATTTAAAAATTTAAAATGCAGTGATAATTGTCTTAGTAAAACTATTTTTTATCGAGATTCATTCGGGACAGATATGATAAATCTATTGTTATACAATACGAAACAATT
>JALZUU010000392.1 GCA_023300665.1 Saprospiraceae bacterium
TAAAAAGATGGGAATACCTTCTGGTAGATTGACCGGAGCGGGTAGATTATTTGCATAATAAGTTATGGCTGTTTGATGATCGGAGACATCAGCTTTCTCCGCAATGGTATGAAAGCTAAATCCTTTTTCGATGATGCATATCTTATCTGGCACTATGTTTATTTTTTCTTAGGAATGAAAATTATACATCAATTTTATAGATTGACAGACTGTCTTTGTGTGGATGCATAAAGACATTATTCATTTAATCCTGTATTAGTCAGAAGTAATTTATTTAATTTTTCGGTTTCTTAGTGGAGCTCCTTTAAAATAAGATGCTTTATTCTTGTTGCCTTTCAAATCAACTCCTTCCAGATTGGCATTTTCCAAATTAATACCCTCTAAGTTGACATTTGAAAAATTAGCGCCTCTAAAGTCTGTACCATTAAAATCTGCCTCTCTAAAATCAGGAGTAGATATAGTTGCATTCTTAAATTTCACACTATCTAAGACTGCACCTCTAAAATCAGCACTTAGTATTTGAACATTAGTAAGATTAGCATTCTTTAATCTAGCTTTAGCAAAATTAGTCAGAATCAATAAGGAATTTATAAGATTGGTACCCTCTAAATTAGCACTTGAAAAATTAGTACCTGTAAAATTAGCACCTTCTAAATCAGCACGCTCTAAAATGGCCCCCTCTAAATCAGCACCGTTTAAACTAACACCTCTTAAATTTGCATCCCCTAAAAAAACACCTCTTAAATCAGCAGATTCAAAAACACAATTTTTCATTAATGTCAATAAACTTATACTATCCAAGTTACTTTTACTGAGTGTAATTAAAAGTTGTCCTCGTTCAGGAGACAAAGGTTTACTTATTAAAGTATCTCCTTGAAGAAATCTGTATGGCTTGAAAGAATAAGAAAGGGAACTTATTCTACCAATCAATTCAGGACTTATATTTCTAATATTATCATTATTCCAATCTTCTTTTAATTCATTATCAAGTTTGTCCATTATATTACTCATAAGAAATATTAAGGCACTTCTTCTATCTGCTTCTAAAAGTTCAGTTTGAATCCCTATTTTTTTGTTTTGATATCCAAATAATTCATTTTGTTTATCAATCTTCTGATTTTGTTTGTATAGTAAAATGTAGGGAATTAATGCTGCTAAAATTGCAAATAATCCAATTCTTGTAAACCTCCAAATTACATTTGCTGTAACGTCTGCAAGGCTTTCTTTAGTTACTTTGTCAGGAAGCTCTTGGTATAATTTATTTAAACTATCCTTTAGACCTTTACCAATAAAAAAACTAAATAATTGCTTTCCAGTCCAAATTTTCTTCTTGCTTGATTTTACCTTTTCCTGCTCAGCGACCTCAAGTTTTTTTGTTAAGAAGGCTATTCTATCCTGCAATTGTTCTTTAGATTTGTCTTCCATGTTGTCTGACATAATTAATCCCTATTGTTTTTTATAAAAATTTGGTCCTTGTGTGGGCTTTGTGGTGTCATTAGATAGTATAAAACGATCTTTTAAAATTGACATTGACTTTTGATATTACAGCTAAAAATAAATATTGAATATTCAATATCCAACCTTCAATATTGATTGTTTCGCCCTGCTCCCTGTTCACAAAAAAGCCTTATCGGTCGTTTACACATCTATATGTAGATACGAAAACTTGTACAAACTTCCCTGCTGATTTAAAATCAATGGTCCCGCTTTTTGTATCTTCAACCAAGAAGTGAGAACGTGCGGCTCAGCCTTTGGTAATTCGTTGTGAGAAGCCTGTGAAGAAATCATAAAACTAACACGATTTAATCGTACAAAGTTAACACGATTTAATAAGATTCTACAATGATGAATTAGGAACTCAATATTGAATGTTCAATATCCAATATTCAATATTGATTTTTACCCGCTGTTGCTACACAAGTAGTGTTATTACGACTATTGTGTCTCTTAAGCAACATTAGAAAAAATAACGAATTTTGTTGAAGACATCTTTGGTCCTGTCTCTTGTTCACAAGAAAGTCTTATCACTCATTTACATCAATTCTACGGTTTGATAGGTTGTTTTCCTATAGCTATAAAAACAATCTTTTAATATTGAAATCGACTTGTGAACTGCCAGATGGAACTCAATATTGAATGTTCAATATCCAATATTCAATATTGATTTTTACCCGCTGTTGCTCCACAAGCCAAGAATCTCGAAATTATGAATATCCGCATATCAATCAATCCGCATATCGATTAATCCACCCATCTTTCAATAAGAAATAATCAATTTTGACGTTACAAACACATAGACCAATCAGCATCTCATAATTTGACCTCTACATAAGTGTTATATTTGCAATCATTATGAAACGTTTTTTGTATTGGTATATATCCACTTTTATTTGTTTTTGCATCGTGTTAGGTGGGTATTTTTATTTTAGCGATTTTTCAATAGAAGAAATTAAAGAATACTACATGGAGGTACTACGATTTTTGATACGAAAATGGATGTTTTGGTTGGCCTTAATCATTCCCTATTTATTAGGACTATTATTTTCTTTTAATTTAAAAGCCTATCGAGAATTTGGAGGCAAAAAAGCGTTTAAAAGATTTTCTTATTCTGTGGTGCTACCCATTTTTTTAATTGGTGGTATCTTCAAATTTATGAACTATTATAACAATAGTGAAGTGTTTGATTACATTTGGAATACAGAAGTAGAAAACACCACTGCCATTGCTGGTCAGCAATTTAAAAGAGATGGCAAACATAGAGGAATGCATGTTTTTGGTAGATTAGATTCTACGACCACGCAGCCTCTAATTAAGAATAATTTTGAGTGGGTCACCATCGTTCCGTTTATGGGAATGGAGGACTATGATAGCCCAAATATCCGTACCCGACGACGACGAAGAAGGTTCCAGAATAAACCGGTAGATTCTATTTGGATTGACAAAATAAACTTTGCGCATCAAGAAGGATTTAATGTCATGCTAAAACCACATATTTGGATTTCCAATCCTTCTGCTGGGAAATGGCGTGCAGAGATTTTTCCAAAGTCAGCAGCTGATTGGCAAGAATGGTCTGCCAGTTATCGAGAAGAAATTCTTTTTTATGCTAAAATTGCAGCCGCTACCGATGTCGAATTATTTTGTGTTGGGACTGAACTAACAAGGTTATCCAAAGAAAAACCGGAGTATTGGATTGAATTAATTAAAGAAGTAAGAGAAATTTATGATGGCAAAATAACCTATGCCGGGAACTGGTATAAAGAATATGAGGATATCCGTTTTTGGGATCATCTAGACTATATCGGAGTACAAGCTTATTTCCCACTTTCAAAAAAAGATAGTCCATCGGTAAAGGAAATCAAAAAAGGCTGGGAAAAGCATATTCCAAATTTAAAAGCAATTAGTAAAAAATTCAATAAACCCATCTTATTTACAGAACTAGGGTATAAGAGTACGAGCGATTCTGCCGAAAAACCTTGGGAATGGATAGATTATCCTTTTTCTGGTGGAAAGAAAATTTCTTATAAAACACAAGTCGCCTGTTATCAAGCCTTCTTCGAAACGATCTGGCCCAATGACTGGTTTGCAGGGGCACACCTTTGGGAATGGAATAGCCGCCGAACGGAAAAGAAAGAAGGAAAAGATCCTGGGTTTACCCCTCAGTTTAAGCCCGCTTTAAATACCATCGCCATTGGTTTTAAGCAATA
>JALZUU010000393.1 GCA_023300665.1 Saprospiraceae bacterium
TCCTTGCGATCCTCGCAAGATGGTATATTCTCCTAGCAGCAATAATTTTCCGTGATAATATCGCAATGATAAATGATTATTTAGTGGTTTTAAATGTTAAAGGTATACATTTTACTTACAGGCTGTGTGATAAAAAATCGAATAATTATTGCGATTAATTCGTACCTTTGATTTATGAGCAATTTTATCGTTTCAGCTAGAAAATACCGACCCGCTAGGTTCGACGAAGTAGTAGGGCAGCAGCATGTATCTAACACGCTTAAAAATGCATTACAAAACGATCATTTAGCGCATTCTTTCCTTTTTTGTGGTCCTCGTGGCGTAGGAAAAACGACTTGTGCGCGTATTCTTGCTAAGACCATTAACTGTGAAAATATCACCAAAGATCACGAGGCTTGTAATACCTGTTCTTCCTGTACGGCCTTTAATCAAAATGCTTCTTTTAATATTACTGAATTAGATGCGGCCTCTAATAATAGTGTCGAACATATTCGAACCTTAATTGAGCAAGTCCGTTTTCAACCACAGCAAGGAAAATACAAGGTTTTTATTATTGATGAGGTACATATGCTCTCACAAGCAGCTTTTAATGCTTTTCTAAAAACTTTAGAAGAACCACCTTCTTACGCTATTTTTATTTTGGCTACGACCGAAAAACATAAAATTATTCCAACGATTTTATCTCGTTGTCAGATTTTTGACTTTCGCCGAATTCAGGTGCCTGCCATTGTAAAACATTTACAGGGAATTTGTAAAACAGAAAAAATAAAGGCAGATAAAGATGCGCTACATATTATCGCTCAAAAGGCAGATGGTGCGCTACGAGATGCCCTTTCTATCTTTGACCGGATGGTTAGTTTTTCTGGAAAAGAGATTACTTATCAAGGCGTTATTGAAAATTTAAACGTACTTGATTATGATTATTTTTTCAAAATCGTCAATGCAATGTTGACAGAAAATGTCTCAGAAGTACTCAATAGTTTTGACGAAATTTTACGCAAAGGCTTTGATCCAGATATCTTTATTAATGGTCTAGCTGAACATTTACGAAATTTATTGGTTTGTAAAGATGCGGCCACATTAAGTCTACTAGAAATCAGTGATAGTCTAAAAAAACAGTATCAAGAACAAGCAGACAGTGCTCCTCTTTCTTTTCTACTAACTGGGCTTAGTTTAGCGAATGATTCTGATGTAAATTATAAAATGGCTCGCAATAAAAGGCTACATGTTGAAATGTCACTAATTAAAATGACTTATATCAATCGAGCAGTTGATCTTACAAAACAAGGTATTCCAGCCTCTGCACCTGCTGCTGTTCCTACTAAAACAGCCAATTTTCAAGCGGCCCCAGTTCCTACTATTATAAAGGAACCTAAAGCTACTATATCCGTAGAATCAAAAGCGAAAGCGCCCGTCGTTCAACCGACAAAGCAAAAAAAAGACACGCCAAAAGAAGAAAAAAAGACAAAAAAGCTAAACGATTCAAGCAAATTGTCTGTTGCATCATTGCAAAAGACCCCCAGTTTTTCCCTAGATAAGATCGCTGCTGATATTGATAAAGCAGCTGAAAATGAAGAAGTAGAGGAATCACGGCTCACAGATGAAAACCTACAAGAAGCTTGGATGACTTATGTGACTAAAGTACAATCTCCTTCGGCACGCAATACACTAAAAAATGCAGAACTAAAAATTGAAGATAAGCAAGTTATAGTCACTATTGGTACTAAAATGGCAAAACAAATGATTCTAGACGAATCAGGACTAATGCCTTATATACGTGAGCAATTGCATGATAAGAGACTTCCGTTGGTTATTAAAATTGATCCAGCTAAATCTACTATTCAACAAGACGCGACACCAAAACAAAAAAAACCAGCGACTAATAAAGAAATATATCAAAACATGATCGCCCGTAATCCTTTAGTGGAGGACTTAAGAAAGCGATTTGATTTACAACCTGACAAAGACTAAAATTTCAATAAATGGAAAATCAACAACTTTGGTATCTAGAAAATATTGACGTTACGGGAATCTTTTGTCCCCAAAAACTAGGTAACGTTCATGACACCCATACCACTAAAATGATAAAAAAAGGTACCTATATCTATTTACAAGAAGAGGATGCCGATAAAATATTTTTTATTAATGAAGGGCGTGTAAAAATTGGTGCGAATAGTGAAGAAGGTAAAGAAATCACCAAAGCGATTCTTGGACCAGGTGAGGTCTTCGGAGAATTATCT
The DNA here is from genome assembly GCA_023300665.1 of Saprospiraceae bacterium. Classification (GTDB taxonomy): domain Bacteria; phylum Bacteroidota; class Bacteroidia; order Chitinophagales; family Saprospiraceae; genus JALZUU01. Next base: position 2,241 of record JALZUU010000393.1, read on the forward strand.
TTGATTGGAGAAGATAAGCGAAGAGATTTTGCCATTTGTATGGAAGAAACCTCTCTATGTGTTGTCACCACCTCTGAAATGAAAGGATTAATGAAGGATCATTCTGGTCTTTCTGGTTTTATGATGAAAATTATGGGTAGTCGAGTACTTGAGATGGAATCTCGCTTAGAATCTTTAGTATTTAAGGATTCTCGTACTAGAATTATCGAATTTTTAGTAAATCTTGCCAATAATAAAGGCCAGCGGGTAGGCTACGAAACCCTCGTCAGAAAATTCATGACCCACCAAGAAATCGCTAATCTAACCGCTACTTCTCGACAAACGGTAACGACCGTACTCAACGACTTACGTTCACGTAATATTTTGACTTTTGATCGAAGACGACTTTTAATTCGTGATCTAGCGTTACTTACAGCTGAAAAAGAAACAGCGTAAATAAATAGTCCTTTTCCATGAAGTCTTTAAAAAAGACGATAACTTTCTTTGAGTTATCGTCTTTTTTATGAAGCTGTTTAAGAATGTTCACAAAAGGTGAGGATAAGTGCTTGATAATGTGGGCGATGCTCATTTTTCTTTGCATAGCCGTAGCTATGGAAATAAA
>JALZUU010000394.1 GCA_023300665.1 Saprospiraceae bacterium
GTAGCTTTGCGAAACCCGAGGGTGAGCAAAGTGCTAGGCTAGGTTTCTTAAAGCGGAATGTAAAGCTGGCCCCTCTAATTTGTTACACCCTCTAACTCATTCAAGATGAAAACTTTTACTTTACTATTCACCATATTTCTTCTTAATTCAACCAATATTATTGCTCAGGTTGAAGAAGTAATTTCTAATTTATCAGGTCCTGATGCCTTGACCATAGTAGGTGATTTTTTATATATTGTTGAGTATGATGCTGGAAAGATATCAAAAATAGATCTGACGAGCCCTGATCCTGTGGCCATAGATATTGTCTCTGGTTTATCTGCTCCAAATGGAATCCTTATTAACGGAGATAATTTGTTTATTTCAGAATCTAGTGCTGGAAAGGTATCAAAAAAAGACCTTACGGATCCCTCACCAATTGCAGTAGATTTTATTACAGGATTATCCCGTCCTGAAGGTTTAGCAATTAAAGATAATGAACTCTATATCGCAGAATATAGTTCAGGAAACGTATCTAAAATAAACCTATTAGATTCAATTCCAGTAATTATGAACGTGGCTACTGGATTGTCTAGTCCAGCAGGGATTTCTATAGATGATAACTACTTATATATTGCTGAATATAATGGCGGAAAGATATCAAGAATTGACCTTACTAGTTCGTCTACTACTGCCACAGATTTTATAACTGAATTAAGCGGCCCTTATGAATTGGCAATATTAGCGGATGAATTATTTATTTTAGAATTCACTGGTAATCAACTTTTAAAAGTAGATCTTAACGACCCTTCTGTTAACATAACAACTCTGGTTAGTGAGTTAAATCATCCTGATGGAATCGTAGTAAATGGAACAGATTTATATTTTTCTGAATATGCTGGTAACCGGATTTTAAAATTAAGTCTGTGCCCAAATACCTCGTCTAACTTAGTCATTGAACAATGTGACCCATATACCTCACCTATTAGTAATGAAACTTGGACAAGCTCAGGGAATTATACAGTCGTTTTAGAAAATAGCAATGGGTGTGACTCCATTATCTTCATTGATTTAACCATACCAACTTTTGACTTATCACTGATGATCTCAGATGATGGGATGATGATGACCAGTGTTGTCAACGATGCAAGCTACCAGTGGTTAGATTGTGATAATTCATTTGCCAATTTACCAGGAGAAACCAGTCAAAGTTTCACTCCAACAAACAACGGATCCTATGCTGTAGAAATTAATCAGAATAATTGTAAAGACACCACTGAATGTTTGTCATTTGTGAACGTGTCCAATGTTGATCTGAATTTAGTAGATCAAGTCTCAATTTTTCCAAACCCAACTAATGGAAGTATTTTAATTGAATTTTCTAGGATTCAAAAAAATACAAAAATACAATTGGTTACAACGCATGGCCAAGTATTAAAAACAAGAACCGTAGAAAATACACATCGAATTCAATTAGAGGTAGAATATCCTTCAGGATTATACTTCGTTAAGATGGTAGATGAGTATAACAAACAAGGAGTGTTTAAGCTTATGAAGGAATAGTGAGTAGGGCTTTGAGAACTCAGCTATCACACCCAAAATAACTACAAAAAGACCTTATACCAAAAAACATACCCGCTCATTCACCTTTAGTCCTATGACCCCTCTTCTCGTATTACTTCCAACCCAACTTCTCAGTTAAGCACCCTTGAATTTATTTTTGAATCTCTGCTTACATTTTTAAACACCTTCTTTTTGATGCTATCTATTTACCAATAATTGGGTAAGAAAAATCTAAAAAAACAACTTAATTTAGTATTTTGCGGAAAGTTTATTCTTTCTTTTTTTTTTAAAAAATACTAATCAATAAATTGATAACAAAAATGATTGATTCTTTGAAACAAACCTTTTTCAAAAATATTAAATACCTCTTTTTAGTAATTGGAATACTGCTATTAAATAGTGGGAATGCTCAAAATATTGAAGAATTATACATAACGGTTCAACCTTATACTGCTTTAATGAAAATCAATAATAAGGTGATTTCTTTAACTAAAGAAGATCAGCCAAAGATAATTAACTTGCCTCATGGAACCTATCCTATAGAAGTCTGGGCTCCAGGATTTGAAACTTACATAGATACCATAAAAATACGAGGAGATTTTGTAAATAAATATTCCAGATTGTTGACCGTGAAAACGGAAAAATTTAAAGAGTTTGAAAATCAAACTGTTCTCTTTAAAAAGGCAAAAAAATCAAGGAAAAGAAAAAAAATAGGGTTGATTGCTCTCAATGCTTTATTGACTTATTATGTTGTTGATGGAGAAAGATTCAGAATAAATAATCTTAGAAACAAAACTGATATAGCTTTGCTAGAATATAACGCTGCTATAACTACTGCTGATCTAGATATGAAATTTGATAATTATACCATTGCTCAAGAAAACCATAATGATGCCGTAAAGTTTGGCAAGACTAAACTTTTAGTTGGGATTCCTGTCCTAATTGGCGCTTATATTGGAACTTGGTTTCAGTTCAAAAAAATAAATAAAAAATCTATCCAAGAAGAACCAATATTTCAACCAGAAGCTCCTTTTACTAAATTAAATTTAAAGCTGGGAATAGATGCATTTGAAGGTGGATATGGACTTGGATTAACACTTACTTTTTAATAACAATAAAAATGAAAAATTACTGGTGTTTAATATTATTAATTTTCTGTCTAACTAGTTGCCATGAAGATGCACCTGATATAGAGAAAGGTGTTTTACATAATCTTGAAATTCCACTATTTGAAATTGATAGTGTATTTATTCTAACGACTACTCCGGAATTAGAAATTAGAGTTTATTATAGTTCTATCCATGCACAATTGACCGATGAACAAAAAGCATTGCTTCAAAACACCCTTGTATTGGACGATGGAGATAATGTGGATAGAAAATTTATCCAAACGGGAGATGGAACAGAAAATCTCAATTTTTTCTTTAATGACGTAGTACAACCAGGAGTAACATGCTATGATTTTTTTCTGTCAGGAAGAATTAATGATGGTGTAGGTCGAAGTAGAGTCACTGAATTATGTGTAGATATTTAATGAAAATTTCAATTCCTACTTTGGAAGCGAAGATTGATGCGCTGCTAATTGATGATTGAAAATAAACCATAATTGGCAAATACGGCGCTTCCCAAAAAACAAGCCATCCTGAATTAATCTTCTGCTCTTTAAGGTCAATCCGACGATTATAAACCTATAATTTTAAATTTAGGCTCAAAAATAAACCAACATTAAAAAAACTAAATAAAGCCCATCCATAAAGCTCTTTTAAAGTATGTTCTAAAAAAGGTCGTTTTATGGCATAAAAATAGATCAAATGATTCTATGGTGCCCTGAAATATCCTACCTTTGCTTCCTAACGTCTATTCAAATTAAACCATACCAATGCCAACCATAAAAATTATTAAAAATCGCTCTGATATAGGAGCTGGAACCAGAGGGTCTGATCTAGGAATTGATGCGATAGAAATTGCAGCCATCAATAAAGGAAATCAATACTTTAACCAGTACGAATACGAAGACGTCGAAACCCATAATGAATC
>JALZUU010000395.1 GCA_023300665.1 Saprospiraceae bacterium
TTATCGGCATCATAGCTTTGGCTATGAACCTCAAAATTTGCATCGTTTTGACAACCAAGCACTTATCCTCACCTTTTGTGAACATTCTTAAACAGCTTCATCGTTTTCAACGATCCGAAGTGGTATTTATATCAAGTCCAAATTCACAGCCAATGACGTTTCGACTAACCAGCTTTCGAGTGGGAATGGAATTTTAGCTGATTCAAGAGGAGACTTACCGCAAATCAGGTGCAAAACACGAGATTTTCTGGTATATTTGTCCCTCAAAATTAGCTTAAATTATGTTTGACAATCTTAGTGAAAAACTAGAATCGGCCTTTCAAGGCCTGAAGGGAGACGGTAAATTGACGGAAATCAATATTGCCCAGTCTGTAAAGGAAATTCGTCGTGCCCTCGTAGCGGCCGATGTAAACTATAAAATCGCCAAAGAATTTACCGATAAAATCAAGGACGAAGCGCTCGGTACTCGAAATGTACTCAACGCCGTTAAGCCTGGAGAAATGATGGTCAAGATCGTCATGGACGAGATGGTCGAACTCATGGGTGGACAAGCCGTTGGCATCAATACGACGGGTAAGCCTGGTGTAATCTTGATCTCTGGTCTACAAGGATCGGGTAAAACAACCTTTTCTGGTAAACTCGCCAACTATTTAAAAACCAAACGTAAGAAATCTCCGCTATTGGTAGCCTGTGATGTTTATCGTCCAGCGGCCATCAATCAGTTGACGGTTATCAGTGAGCAAATTAAAGTTCCGATCTTTAAGGATGAGGAAAGCAAAGATCCTGTGCAGATTGCTCAAAATGCCATCTTACATGCACAAACACATAATTTTGATGTGGTGATCGTGGATACGGCTGGACGTCTAGCAGTAGACGAACACATGATGAAAGAGATCGAAAATATCAAAGCGGGTATCCAACCTTCTGAGACGCTTTTCGTAGTGGATTCAATGACTGGACAGGATGCAGTAAATACCGCAAAGGCCTTTAACGAGCGGATCAATTTTGATGGTGTGGTATTGACCAAATTAGATGGTGATACCCGTGGTGGTGCAGCCCTTTCTGTAAAATATACAGTTGGAAAGCCAATCAAATTTGTAAGTACTGGAGAAACGATGGAGACAATTGATGTTTTCCATCCGGAACGTATGGCTCAGCGTATTTTGGGGATGGGTGATATTGTTTCTTTTGTAGAAAAAGCACAAGAACAATTTGACGAAAAAGAGGCAGCGAGAATTGAGAAGAAAATTAAGAAAAATAAGTTTGACTTCAATGACTTTTTAGGTCAGCTGAACCAGATCAAAAAAATGGGTGATCTCAAAAGTTTGATCAATATGATTCCTGGAATGAGTAAGATGACTAAAAACTTAGACATCGACGACAAAGCTTTTAATAAAGTGGAATCTATCATTCAATCTATGACTCCAGAAGAAAGAGCTAATCCGCCATTACTAAACATGAGTCGAAAGCGTAGAATCGCAAGAGGTTGCGGACATACCATTCATGAAATCAATATGTTTGTAAAACAGTTTGAGCAAATGAGTAAAATGATGCACAAGATGAGTAAAGGAAAAGGCATGCAAGGTATGATGGGCGGCGGTATGAAGCGGTAGTTTTTGGTGTTGAAGTGCTGATAATAATAATTAGTAATTTTTTAATGAAGAATTAAAAATGTCACTTCTATCTTGTATATCTTCTATCTTGAAACTAGGATTCCTTTCTACTGTTTTCTAGTCGTCAAAGAGTGAAATTCAACTTGAGGTGTTTGATTTTGCGCTTGAATTTAAATTAGCTTTTGAAACTCTACTAACTGGTAGCGTTTTTCTCTAGGATTTTGATTACGTTTTCTACGCTTCGCTTCCGGGCTGGATGACTTAGTTTATTATTAATACTGCGGATGGGTTCGAGCGCGACTGGATCACCAAGTTTTCCGAGTGCGGAGATGGTTATAAAGGTCAGTTCTTTTATTTTTAGAAAAGGTAAAAGTTCTACAGCAACTCCCTCAAAACGATGATATCCTAAAGCCGTGATAATATCAGCTCTATCTCTATTTTTTTCTTCTTTTAGTTTTTTTAGAATAGTTGGAAGCGCATCTTTACTTCCTAATTTTCCGAGCGCTTCGTAAGCATTCTGTCGAACCAACCAATTTTTATCTTCCACCGCTTTTAGCAAGGTTTCAAGATTTTCTGGATCTGGTAAATTTCCTAGGAAAAAGGCTGCGCGGCTTCTTACTTTTACGGAAGGATCATTGAGCAAGAGATTCCCAATTTCAGTTTGTGCTTTGGTAGAATTCAATTTTTCTAATAAATCAATTACACTCGTTTTCACCCATTCGTCCGGGCTACTAAGTACGGATAAAAGCTGGGTATCCATTTCAGACGTCATATTGTCTTGAAGCCAGCGGATCGCAAAGGATCGAAAGGTGGTATTTTTACGAGACAAACCATTAATAAGTGGATAGATAAACAGTGCATCATCTTGAGCACGAAGTTCTCGTACCAATTGATAAACATTCATTTTTTGTAATAAAGCCACTTCATAGATCAACTCTAATTTTCGGCGAAAATTGGTCCCTCCCTGATGATGCGCTCGACGAATGACTTCTTTGCTCCACGGATCGGTCATAGTGGAACGTAGCTTTTTTATTTGTTGATAAGGAAGCTCGCTTTGTAACCGACGAAGATCACTGGCTACTTCCCGATCTTCATCACTGATATTTCCTGGAAGTACAGGTTCTGGTACCGCCAATAAGGGTAATAGAAAACGATAATTTTGAATAATTCCTTTAAGTATTCCTGAAATTTCAACGGCTGCGACCCCATAGGTAAGTCGACGTGCATTAGCCGGTAACAACCAAAAAGGAGAACTCACTTTTAGTAATTCCCCTACCACTGTACACTCCACGGTGATCTTAATTGCATGACCTGCAATTTTACGACGAATATGAAGCTTATGGATGGTTGCTGAGGTGGGCACGGTATGAGTTTTGAATTTTGAATTTTGAGTTTTGA
>JALZUU010000396.1 GCA_023300665.1 Saprospiraceae bacterium
GCGAATTGCGTATTGGTGATGGTTTTAATCCAAGTATTGGCTGCTACGTTGGCTACTTGTAAGAGGTTAAAAACTTCTAAACTCATCCAGGCATTTTGGCTAAAACGCAAAGGATGTTTTCCGCGTTTTTCTCGCCAAGCGTCATTCCATAATAAAACCCCAAATCCAATATCTACTCGACGATAATCTGAGTAGCGGAAGGTATTTCGAAAAACTCTATTATCTCCTCTAAGACCAAATGCGAGTCCCGTTCCGTAGACCAAATTTAAGTGCATTTTAAAATTCTCATTCTTCGGTAAATAATCTTGGAAGAACATCGAAACGGTCATAAATTGATCAGTAGGACGAGGTACAGAGCTTACCGTTTCTGCTTCCGATTGTCCAATTTCTCGGCGCATATGATCGACTCCATCGATGCTTTCACGAGTACTTAAAAAAGAAACATTAATCCACGATTCTGTACCTGGAACAAACTCTCCATTCAAACGCATATCTAACCCCACGGCATAACCACGCGAGTCGTTTTCTCCAGAGTAACGAATGATGACATTGTCCACTTCATAGGAAACTAAATCCCATAATTTTTTATAATAAGCTTCCGTAATAAATCGGAATTTTTTACCACCTTTATTTTCAAAGTCTAACGTCAAACCACCAACCAAATGAAAAGATTTTTGCGATTTTAAATCTCGATTGATCGTTCCATCCGGCCCTCGTAATTCACGATAAAAAGCAGGCTGACTATAAAGTCCTGCTGCCAACCTAAAAGAGATATCATTTTTAGCTCCAAGTGGTTTATAAAGTAGTTGAGCCCGAGGAGAAATAATCAATTCTTTGTTTAGATCCCAATAATTTGCCCGAACCCCTGCCGAGATTTTTATCTCGTGGCGATTCTCTTGCTTAAAGGTATAGGTATCTTGAAAATAAACACTAAAGCGATTGGAAGTCAGCGGTTCAAAATCTCGCTTAAGGACACTTCCCAATAATACTTGCGAAGTATCAAATTGTAGCGAGAATCCAGCAGAATCTAAACGTTCCCATTCATTGATGCGGTCGTCGATTCGTTCATGTTGCCACTTACCGCTCCATTGCAAAAAGTGACTAGAAGTTTTATTATCTTCATCATGATCTACTTTTAATTCTAATCCTCCTTTATGTTCCGCATTGGTGACATTGGTGACTAGGAAATTTCGAGCAAACTGATGTTGTGTTCCTGTACCAAGGGTGGCCACCAATTCTCCAAAAGCATCACTTCCTAATCCTGTTTCGATTTGACCTAACAAATAATCTCCAATAATATCAAAACGTTCATTTTCATGACTCTGATAAGTAGAAGCTAAGAATTTTAAAAACAATGGATTCTCTTTTCTATCTGGAATATAAGTAAGTGAAACACCGCCCATTTGCGTTCTAAAATCACTGACTTCTTGTCCTTCAAAAGCCGTCGTAAGTCGTAACGCCAGATCAATCAATCCGAGGGTAGTCGATCGACTCTGTGGAGTAAAACCATACTCGCTACTATTATAATTTCCAAGTACTCCTAGTTGCCAATTTTTATTAAAATCATAGGTGATATATCCTTGAAAATCGAAAAAGTTTGGAGTGTATTCTCCAGTGACATCAAGGGTTCCTAAAATGTATCGAGTCGTTTTATATCGCGCACCCAATAAGTAGCGCACTTTGTTGTAATTATTTTTACCTGCTTTAAAACTTCCTTCCACGTGAGCAGAAGCGCCCAAAAAACTAAGTCCAACTGAAGCACGAGTAGAGTCGGGTCTTTTATATTTAATATCCAAAACCGAAGATAATTTATCCCCATAACGGGCTTCAAAACCTCCAGAAGAAAAAGATAAATCTCGAATCAAATCTATATTCGGAAAACTCAATCCTTCTTGCTGTCCACTACGAACCAATTGCGGACGATAGATTTCAAAATCATTGACATAAACTAAATTCTCATCATAATTACCTCCACGAACATTATACTGAGAAGATAATTCTCCACCTGTTCCACCACTGGTTCCGAGTGCGATATGTGGAAGCACACTTTCAAAGTTTCCAGAAACGGTAGGGAGTAATTTTAATTCGGTAACCTCTTCTTTGATCATCCCTGCTTCTTCTAATCTACTTTCTGTTACCTCGATTTCTACGGATGACTCGGCAGGTGCCATAGTAACATCTACTTTACGAGATTTTCCAGCACCAGTAGGGGAAACTTTAGTCGTTAACTCATTATATCCAATTCGAGAAAAAACCAACGTAATGGACTCATCGGCAGGAACGACGATAGAGTAAGTTCCCTGCGCCGTTGAGGAAATTCCATTATTGGTTCCTTTCACAAAAACCGTCACAAACTCTACTGATTGCTCCGTAGTCGCATCGATAATGGACCCATAAATGGTCGCTTTATCTTCTTGTCCATGAAGCGCTAGGCTAACAAAGATGAAGAATAGGGGTAGAATATATTTCATAGGAGAATGTTGAATTGTTGAGCTGTTGAATCGACTTAATAAGGTTAAATCACCTAGTTCTTGATAGAAATTGTTATGGTTAATGTAGACGCTATTAAGGTGTTAAAACGTTTGAAGAGCTCAACAACTCAACGATTCAACACCTCAGCATAAAATACGCTGCCCTAGGGTTTTGGTTACGAATAGGATTGTTTAACCTATATAATCACCTTTCAGTAACGTACCTTAGGCAAACAAAGTGTCCTTTCCAATTGCTTTAAGACGCGAAATGGCGTCTAGCGGATGTTCTGCTTTAAAAACACTGCTTCCTGCTACGAGTACTCGAGCTCCCGCCTGTAAGATGGCTTCGGCATTTTGTAATCCTACACCACCATCTATTTCTATGACGGTAGGAAGATTACGCGTAATGATCTTTTCTTGAAGCTTACGAATCTTATTTAAGGTCTGATAGATAAATTTTTGACCTCCAAAACCAGGATTTACCGACATAATCAAGACCAAATCTAGGTTTTCTAGCACATCGTCTAGTAGATCTACCGAAGTATGTGGGTTGAGGGCAACACCTGCTTTGGCGCCAGTATCCTTGATTTGTTGGATGGTGCGATGTAGATGCGGACAAGCTTCATAATGTACCGTAATTACATCCGCGCCAGCATCTCGGAAAGCGGTAATATATTTTTCTGGTTCGACCATCATTAAATGTACATCGAGGGGTTTGGTACAGACTTTCTTTACTGCGGAGATAATAGGCATTCCAAAACTGATATTCGGAACAAATTTACCGTCCATCACATCAAGGTGAAACCAGTCAGCTTCACTCTCATTGATGAGTTTACAAGCATCAGCCAGATGGAGAAAATCAGCAGCCAGTAGGGAAGGAGCAACTAAATGTTTTTGATTCATGGGGCAAAAATAAGCAATCCTAGGAAAATTTAGAATATTAAATGAGGCTGTGACAAATTCTTATTACTTAACTGTGGCCAGTTGGCTGATTAGCTTCTCTCAAAGACCGTAGAGGTGAAGATTATCCGATAATTTGTATCGCGTTAGCATTGCATAATAAGTGACCAATCAACCGATGAGTCTGCTCTAAAAAATAAAGATTCTTAAATTTTCAAACAGGTGCAATAAATTAAATATTTATAAAAGCTTTACGCTAAAAGATATACACGTTAAAGAATCTCTGCGTAATTTGCGTTCTCTGCGAGAAAACACTTTTTAGAGTCAACTCACCGATTAACCAATTATCACTAAATCCACAATGCCCAATTACCTAAATAAAGCTCATTATAAATAAACACTTCCCAAAACCCTACGCCTCCACAAAAACAATCTGTTCCTCCGTCAAGATCGGCTGTCGTAAATATTTTAATAATAACTGTACTACGGCCAAGGTATCTTTTTCACAATAGCGTGCAATTCGATCTAAGTCTTTTTCTTGCCAATAGACCCGTCCTACCTCACTACCGTCGATATCATCTTTTGGAGAAGGGAATCCAAAACAAGCTGCGAGTAGTTTAAGCGAAGTATAATTTTTATAATCCCCAAATTTCCACATCTCTAAAGTGTCGAGCAGATGTTTGGTTTCCCATGGCTTTTTTCCAGAGATATCCATCGTCCGAGGCAATTCAATTTGATTGATCAACATTCGTCGACACATATAAGGTACATCGAATTCTCGTAGGTTGTGACCACAGAAAAAATGTTGATTTGGATTATTATAATATTGGTTGACCATCTTGGCAAAATCTCGGAGGAGTTCTGCCTCATCGTCACTAGCAAAAGATTTTAGTCGGATACCTAGTTGGCCTTTGATACGGGTAACGATCCCTACGGAAATACAAATGATTTTTCCAAATTCTGCATAGATACCTGCCTTTTCAGGATAAGCAGCTACCGCTTGTTCTTCTGTGATTGGTTCATCATATTGTCTGAGCACTTGTCGGGTCTTTAATTTCCATAACCCTTGAAACGTTTCGTCAAGGTGGTCATAAGTTGCATGTTCAGAAACGGTTTCAATATCAAGAAAGAGTACTTTGGTGAGGTCTAGGTTGTTGTACATAGTATGTTTTTTTGTTAAGTCAGTTAGCTAGTTTTCTTAAATATAAAGGTAGGAAAAAAATCAAAGTATTCACCCATACTACTGGACATTTGCGGGCTTGTGGCTACTCGTTCAAGAGGCTGGGAGGCAGCAAATGAAAGAAATGTCCAGTAGTATGGTATCACGACTGATTCCAGTACTAGATATTTTACCCTAAAAGAGAGTAGGGGTTTTCTACCAAAAGCTATATTTATAAAACCGTATTAACACCCAATTTCACTGAAAATCAAGGGTTTATAACAACAAAATTTGCTTTGCATCGCTTTATGATTGTACATTTGCTACAACAAAACAATAAAACATTTTTACGAACGCTTTATTCAAACCTGAGAAAACCAAAAGACTTTATGTCTAACACATCAGGATTTATTAAATCTAAAATTACCAATTATGAGTTTTTCAAAAGATTCAAAACAACGTTTAACGGCTATCGGAGCCGTCGCTATTGTTGCATTATTAGGTATTGCTGCTTTTTTGATGTTTCAAAATGTCAATAACAACCAAACAATTGCTCAACAGGAAGTAAAAATTGACGAAGCTGAAAAATTAAAGCTCGAACTAGAAAAACAATATTATGCTTCTCTTTCTGAACTAGAAGAAATGCGTGGTAGTAATGAAGAATTAAACGCTTTAATCGACCAACAAAAAGTAGAATTAAAAGAGCAAAAAGATAAGATCGCTCGTTATATCCGTCAAGGAAAATCTACTAAAAATGATTTAGCAAAAGCAAGAGAAGAAATGGGTAACCTTCGTGTTCAGATGGACGGTTATATTTCTGAAAACAATAAGCTAAAAGCAGACAATGAAATTCTAGTTCAGCAAAATGGCGAGTTAAATGCAGCGAAAGCTTCATTAGAAGGAGAAGTTGCTTCTGCTCGAGTAATGAACGACGAACTAGTAACGGCTAAAGCAGCCTTAGTAAGCCAGAAAGAAAACCTAGAAACACAAAATGCTTCTTTAAGTGATAAAGTAAATATCGCTTCAGTAGTAAAAGTAATGTCTGTCAAAGGAGAAGGTTTTAAAATCCGTAAAAGCGGAAAAATAAAAGGTAAAAACCGTGCGAGTGCAGTCGACAGAATCAGAGTATGTTTTGATGCGACAGACAACGCAGTAGTGGAAGGTGGACTAGAAAAATTCTATGTACGCGTTCAAAATCCATTAGGGGAAACTTTAGCCGTAGAAAATTTAGGCTCTGGTGTTTTAACCTCTGCCAACAACGAAGAAATTCGTTACACGAAAGTAAAAGAAATCGATTACACCAACCAAGAAAGCGAAGTTTGTATGCTATGGGAACCAAATACAGAGTTCCAAAAAGGTGAATACAAAATCGAAGTTTATAACAAAGGCTTCCTTGCTGGAAAAGGTAGCTTTGAACTGAAATAATTAGGGTTTTTAAAAGGCCAACATCCCAAACACACATACACCACCCTGAGAGGTTTTGATAACCTCAGAATACCACATGACAGTAAAAGGCTGATTATCTACGGATAGTCAGTCTTTTTT
>JALZUU010000397.1 GCA_023300665.1 Saprospiraceae bacterium
ACTACTTCAGGTAATTCTGGAAGCGCTAGCTCTAGCGCTAATTCTGGAAGTAATGCTAATAATACGAACACCAGTTCTGGTAACACCAACAGTGGTAGCAGTGATGATGTGATTCGCGTAGGAGTAGTAACCTGGGGTGGATATGCCGGAGGACAATATTTCAACGAAGGTTTTGAGGCTACCAAAAATTCTCGGTTTTATAAAGACTACGGCTTTCAAGTTGAATTTAAAGTATTAGATGACTTTGAAGCTAGTCGAAATGCTTTCCGTGCAGGAGAAGTTGACTTACTTTGGGCAACGATTGATGCTTTTCCTACAGAGGTAGGCGCATTATCTGCGGTTGATCCAGTAATTGTTTTTCAGGCAGACTGGTCGCGTGGAGGAGATGCCATTGTTGCACGACGTGGTATCACCCGAGTAGCTGATCTAAAAGGAAAAACAATTGCAGTAGCAGAATTAACACCTTCTCATTCATTCCTAATCTGGTTACTAGAAGCAGGTGGATTGTCTATCAAAAATGGTGATGTAACTATTAAACCACAAGCTTCTGCGATCGATGCGGCTGAAGTATTTAAAAGTGGTAAAGTAGATGCGGCAGTAGTTTGGAGCCCAGATGATATTTTAGCAACTAAGGCAGTGCCTGGTTCTAGAATTTTAGAAAGTACACGAAGTGCCGCTTATATCATTGCGGATGTCTTTATGGCGAAGCGTGGATGGGCAGATACGAATCAAGACCGTCTTCAAAAATTATACGAAGGATGGATGCGTGGAGCAGCTGAAATTAATAGCAACTCAAGCAGCCGTAAAAAAGCAGCTGAGATTTTATCTCGTGAATTTACAGAACGAGGTACGGCACTAAACCCAGCAGAAGCTGCTGAAATGATCGGTAACGTACGCTTGGTAACCCATGGTGATAACAAGAATTTTTTCAAACTTAATAATGATTATCAAGGGGTGAACGGTAATTCACTTTACTCTTCGATGACGGATAGATATTCAAATCTTGGATTTATTGATGGTCGAGTTCCACTTTGGCGACAGATTGCTTATCCTAAATTAGTGGTGAATACCAACCTGACTAGCCAAGCGGATTTTCCTGAAAAAGGGAAGACTTATGCCAAAGCAACGAAGGCAGATGAGAAGAAAGAAGCGATCGCTACCAAAGAACTAAGTATCAGTTTCCGTACCGCTGAGTTTCAGTTGGATGAAAATGCGAAATATATTATTGATAAAGAATTTGTAGAAATTGCAAAAGTCTTTAACTCTCGAATTCGAATCGAAGGAAATACAGATAACACAGGTAATGCAGCAAGTAACCAGCGATTGTCTGAAAAAAGAGCACAGTCAGTTGCCAACTACCTAATCGAAACACATGGAATGGATCGTAACCGTTTTATTGTAATCGGAAATGGTGTGACACAGCCTGTCGCTGATAATAATACAGAAACTGGTAGAGCGAAAAATCGCCGAACTGATTTTGAATTATTGGCTAATTAATATTGTTTAACTGTTTATTTGTTTAATCGTTTATTTGATAAACGATTAAACGATTAAACAAATAAACGATTAAACAACTACAAACATATCCAGTATCAAATGAATCTTTTTAAACTTCGTGGAACACTTACTCGCTCACAGAACTTAATACTGGGCATCATTGGTTTCTTTATTTTTATCGCAATTTGGTGGATCGCTGCCGAATCGTTTTCTGAGCAAAAACCGATCATTGAAGGATTTAATAATCGGTTGCCTTCTTCCCTAAATTTAGATCCTGATGGACCTAAAATAGACCAAGATAGCTTGGTGCGTGCGATTGCTTTACAAGACAGTCTGGCCTTTGCCAATGCGACCGAATACGAAAAAGTATATCCTGTTCTGCCACCACCACCTGCCGTGGTAAGTTCTTATCCAGAATTATTTTCAAAAGATAATCTACCGAAAGAAGCTTTGCGTTCTATCTGGTTAAATATTCAAGGATATTTTTGGGCCATTTCTATCTCACTAATTTTTGGATTTATCATCGGATTATATCCACTATTTAGAGGATTGTTTAGTAAGCAAACCAATGCCCTTCGATACTTACCATTGACGGCTTTGACGGGTGTCTTTATCTTGTGGTTTGGAATTGAAGATGAAATGAAAATCGCCTTTTTGGCTTTTGGTATCATTGTGTATTTATTACCCGTGGTGGTGCAACGAATCGACGAAGTACAAGATGTTTATTTAAAAACAGTCTTCACCTTGGGTGCGACAGATTGGCAAACCATTCGATCGGTTTATATACCAGCCGTGATGTCCAAACTGATGGACGACATTCGAGTGTTAACCGCCATTTCTTGGACTTATATTATCATCGCTGAATTATTAAATCGAGATGGAGGAGTTGGGTCTTTGATTTTTATTAAAGCCCGTCAAGGGCAATTAGAAAAGGTATTTGCGATTCTTTTTATTATCATTCTCATTGGTTTTTTCCAAGATCGAATCTTTATGTTTATTGATCGTCGATTGTTTCCACACAAATACGTCAAAACCGCTAACGTTGGTTATAAAGAAAGTCAATTTGGCATCTTTGCTGTTCTCGGAGTTACCTTATTTGGCTTGGTACTAAGCGCTTTATTTTCAGGTTTTGGAGCTACTTTATGGTGGGGCGTCGGACTAATTGTAATCGCTGGAATGCTCTTTATTGGCTTAGGAGAATTTAAAATATTTTCAGCCAGTAGAGTGGAGGAATAGGTGAGGATGTTTAATCGTTTATTTGTTGAAGGCTGTAAAGAGAACTCTTGAGTTGTCTCTCGATAGAACAAACTGCGAGAGAAGAATCACACTAAAAGATATCCTCCCGAAGCAAGTACGGGATGGGTCCTGCGAACTTTGCGAGAAAAACACTTTTTAGAGCAGGCTCAACGATTCAACATTGAGTTCACTCTAAAAACTAAAAAAACAGAGATTTAAAATCTTATTTAATAAGAATAAAAGATATAAGTTATTCGCGATAAAAGATATACACGTTAAAGAATCTCTGCGTCTTTGCGTTCTCTGCGAGAAAAACACTTTTTAAAGCAGGCTCAACGATTCAACATTTCAACATAAGAAAATGGTAAAATTTCCAGATACAGATTTAGAAAATATCGTAGAACTACGTGGCATCGACCAATCCTATGACGGTGGTAAAAGCTATATCATCAAAGACTTAGATTTTTTAGTAGAAAATAAACCCGGAAGAGGACAATTTATTTGTATTCTAGGAATGTCTGGAAGTGGTAAATCTACCTTGCTCCGTTATATCGCCGGACTACAAGAACCAACCGCTGCGGGTACCATATTGGTCAATCAAAAACCACTCAGCAAAGACAATCGAGTAAGTATGGTTTTTCAACAATACTCTTCTTTACCTTGGATGTCTGTGTTAGATAATGTCGGTTTGGCCTTGAAATTTAAAGGCGTTGATAAACAAGAGCGAGACGAAAAAGCCATGGAGATGATTGAGATCATGGGCCTTTCAGGACACGAACATAAATACGCTCAATATCCTACTTTATCCGGTGGACAGTTACAACGAGTAGCGATTGGTCGAAGTCTCTTAGCCAATTCTGATATCTTATTGATGGACGAACCTTTCGGTGCCTTAGATGTCAAAACGCGACTACAAATGCAAGATCTAGTATTAGGTATTTTTGAAAAATTACACCCTACTATTATTTTTGTAACCCATGATATTTCTGAAGCCGTTTATCTAGCGGATGATATTTATATTTTAAAATCTGCTCCCTCTCATTTTGCAGAACATATTCACGTAGATCTACCGTTACATCGAGATCGAAATACAAAGCGAGATCCAAGATTTATTGAATTGGTACATGAAGTGGAAGATAGAATGGTAGCGGTGGCGGAGTTGTAGGGGGATTTTATTTAAGATACTTTTTTAATAATTGTTCTATCTTTAATTTGAGGGGGTGATAAATATGGGGTATTTGTTGGTTAGCTTGTTTTTTATTTGGCCTGTCTTGGCGCTCTTCTGATTTAAGCATTCTCTATCTACCATTCGCTTTAAGAACTCTTGCTCTGCTGCCTTGTCAGTTCTCGGAGTTCTCAAAACTCATGAACCAACCTAGAGAAAAGCCCCAGTAGCTTTGCGAAACCTGCGCGTGAGAAAGTGCTGGGCTAGGTTTCTTAAAGCGGAATTGTTTGCAATTTTTGAATTTGAATTTATTTTTGCATCCCCGCTCTAATTCCCCATCACCAACAACAAAAACTCCTCCGCTGTCAACCCAGCCAGACAAGTTAATCCCGTCCGTAAATCCGTCATCGTTCGTTGAATATCAAAGACCCGAAAGACACGGATCTTTTCCTTTTTAGCGATTGGTTGACCATTCGAATCTATTAAAGTCGTTAAGATCGGAATAGGATTTTGGTGAGACTGATAGAATAAGGTATATCCAATTTCGCCTTTTAATAAAGAAGTAAGGCCATATCCCGAAACCTGAATAAGTTGTTTTTTCTTATCTATTTCGGCAGTCAAATCTAAATGGTCAAAAAGAGATTTATATAATTTTAATAAAAATTTAATTTCCGTTTCACCCATTTGGTTAATACAAGATTTAAATTGCAGCGTCACCGTTTCAGTTTCCCTTTTCAGAAAAGGAGTAATTGATTTTTTGATCCAAGATACCTGCAACCAAGCAGATAAAAAGTCGGTATCTGTACTATCAAATTTAGTGGTGCCATACCGATAATTTTCTGTTATCTCTGCCAAGCTTTCTTGATCGAATAATTGTTCTTCTAACGAAACGGATTCATCCAAATGGGGTAGAATCGCCGATTTAAATCGAAAAGCCTGTGTCTGATTTTGAATATAATGACCACTACCATATCCAAGACTTAGACTCGCTAACTCTTCTTTTATTGCAATCAGATTATTTTTAAAATTATAATATTGCCAATCTAAATTTTCTTTTGTTTGTTCACCCGTAATCATAATCGGTGTATTTTTTTCTGGCGCCGATTCTTCCATTCGGTAAATCTTCTTTTCTATTTTTTCTAGTTGCTCCAATTGTTTTCTGAAAAAGCCTTTACCGCGACTCGCTGTTGGGAGTTCCGGTAAATTATTTTTAGAGGACATCGAGGCAAAACGAAGTTGCTCAATATTTGGAACCAATTGGTTATTTGTTTCATCCACGTCAATACTAAAAAGAATCGGCAAATCTTCTTGCGTAGCGATCAATTGCTCCGCAGACAACATCGTCAAATCTCGTTCGATCTGTCGCTTCAACGCCCGTCCCCCCATCTTTTCATCAAACCCTCTACGAGCAACCCAAGCAAGTGCTTCTTGCGAAATATCTAAGATCGTCGTTCTACGCACAAAACCATCTCGACTCAATAATTCTTTAATTTGTAATCGAGCAATATTTAAAATATGATCAAAGGTGAGCGATTTAAAAATGACCACTTGATCAATTCGATTAATAAATTCTGGTCGAAATTTTTTCCGCAAAGCGGATTGATAAATAGCATTGTTGGTGGAGCTTGTTCTTTCAAAACCCAATTGACTAGAAATCTCTCTAGCACCAACATTAGACGTCATGATAATAATCATATTGGTAAAATCCACAGTCTTACCCAAACTATCCGTCAATCGTCCATCATCCAAAACTTGCAATAATAAATCATGCACACTCGGATGTGCTTTTTCAATTTCATCTAATAATAAAATACCAAAAGGCGTGTGTCTTACTTTGCCTGTCAGCTGTCCTTCCGGTTGATAATAGGTTCCAATCAAACGATCCACCGCATCGCCCGCCACAAATTCATTCATATCAAAACGGACCAACCGTTCCTCACTTCCTGTCAGATATTTTGCCAATACTTTTGCCGCCTGCGTTTTTCCGACACCCGTAGGACCAATCAACATAAAAGAGCTAAGCGGTCTCCGAGGATTATTAAGTCGCGCTTTGATTTGATGAATAGTATCCGCCAAAGCTTTTACTGCATCTGGTTGTCCGACTAAATCTTGTCCAATAAAATTTTCTATTTCATTTCGTTCTAGGGTCAATGATTCATCAAAAACCTTTTGATTTAATCCACTAAATTGTTCAAAATTCTCTCTGACTTCTGGAAGATCAATATATTGGTTTCGATATCGAGCAGCCAATTGATTCATGATGCGCATCACACTACCGGGCAGTGCTTGCTGTTGCATAAAATTTCGCTGTAGCGTAAATAATTGATCAATCGCCTGAATGCTAAACTGGCAATGATTTTTATCCTCCAAATCACAACGTTGTTCGATCACCGCTTTGACAGCCGTTTTATAATCAAACTCTGGTAAGCGGGTAATTTGAAATAAATTAGCAAACCGCTGATTTTTTTCTTGTACAATCTGCCATTCTTCTGGCGTTGCTAAAATGATCACCCCGATCATCCGTTTCTCCAAGTAGGGAAGCAGTACATTATTGAGGGTAAATTTATTTTGAGAACTCTGACCAATGCGCAACATCGCGATTGGATTGTCAAATAATAAATGATCCGTGGTAGTTAATTTTGCGTTGGCCTTTTTTAAACGTAGTCGAGCATATTCAATAATAGCTTCAAATCTTTTTTGCCACCAACCTACGACACTCATACCCGTAATAATCCGATTTGGATTAATTTGCCAAAGGATTTGCGAGAAATCTTTGTGATCTATTTCAGCTTCCAGATATCGATAAAGCACTTCATGAATCAAGGTGCCTTTCCCAACCCCTCTTTTTCCTATGATGACCATTGGCGTACGATTGCCACGAAATATTTGGTTGAATAGTTGATTGACGATCTGGTCTCGTTGGTAAGCACGACTTAGATCGCCAGGATATCGTTCATTAAGATTTTCGCCGACCGTATGAATCTCATTTTGTCCATTAAAATCGCTACTAGGAAGAATGCTTGCGAATATTGAGTTCATATCACTTTCTTCAAAAGAAAATTTATGATGTGTAACTGGAATATTCATTTCTAAAGGATGTACAAAACTACCTTTGGGCGTTGTAAAAATAGAAAGGTCAAAAACATCTCTGCTATCGAGGGACTTTTTATGAAGCTTTACAAGGTGCGCAATCGTATCGGCCACTTGTTCTTCGATTGGAACACCATAAGTCGCAATGAATTGGTATTGATCAAATGCTGGCAGACAGACAAAGGTCATACCTTGCAATTGGTAACTAACATAAAAAAAGAGTCCATCTAATCCTGCTCGTCCTACTGGTATCCGGAGCGAAACTAATTTAGCTTTTATCGTTGGATTGAAAATCATCCATAGAAGAGGATCTCCGCTAGATCGATTAAAGGTAAAATACTTTAGATTTTCTTTAATCCGTTTTTTGATCATTCGCAATCCTTCATCAAAGCGTTCTGCTACCACTTCAGGATGCCCATAAAAAAGCGGTTTGACCCGATATTTTCTATGGGAAGGTTGAACAAGCAATTGGATGGTAGACTTAACAGAAGGCATAGGGCGAAAATACAAAATCTGTTTTAATTAACAACGATATATCCGCTTTTGTCCAACGGAATGTTTTTAGGGGCATACTACTAGATATTTGCGTGGTTTTAGGCTATAAGTAAGACGAGAAATGGAGGAAATATTGAGTAGTTTGGGTTTTAGTCCTTTATTAAGGATTTATTTATCCACTTTTTGCCTTTTTTGAGACCGTCCTAAGCTAAAAAATTGCCAAGTTGACGTTTTTTTGATATGTTTATAGCCAATAACAAGAGGCTAGGCGACTTGGAATGCAAAGCAAGGAAGTACGTCTTAGTTAATATTATTTTTAATTCGTATATTTAAATAATATCGTACAAGAAGTTTATGGCTGAATCATATAATTATCCTGAAGTAAAAAACTATAAGTTTCGCGAGTTGAAAGTCTATTCTTCCACCGAATGGCTTGCTGACAACAAGAAAAAGTACCGACAGGTTTTTGATCGGTATGAGACGACTTATGTGTATGCTGAACTTTCCTTTTTTAATAAAAATTTTGATAAAGAAGATTGGGAAATCAACGTTGAATTACGTTGCTATAAACTCAAAAAAGGTAGAGAAGAAATCTGCCGATTGCCGTTTGAGAACCGTAAGGTTAGCAAATATGATAATGTAGTTTTTATTCGAGAAGGTTGGGGAAATAAAGGGGAAGGACAGTTTTGGAAAAAAGGGACTTACTATTGGGAAGCTTGGATTGAAGGAGAGAAAGTAGCGACGAAGTATTTTTATGTAGAAGATGCTGGTAAATTTTCTCTGGGTGAGCCAAATCCTTATTTAGGCGTAAAGTCTATTCGGCTTTATGAAGGCCCTTACGATGATTTGAGTGAGGATGATCGCAAATATTTCCGTGAGTTTAATAGTGAAGAGACGCGCTATATCTATGTTGAACTTATTCTAGAAAACCTTCATAATTCGAAGAGCTGGCAATGTGAGTTGTTTACCAAATTCTATAATGATGCGAGGGAATTAAAGGGACAAGTAATTCGACTTCAAAGAATTGAACGCAAAGACGAAATTATTAAAATCACGGCTGGTTGGGGATCGAATGTCAAGGGCTCTTGGCGCAAGGATCATTATGCTGCTGAAGTGATCTTTATGGATCGACTTTTAGCCGTTATTCCTTTTGAAGTGGGCGAAAATTTTGAAGAAGGATTGGCTGCGGTTATGCTACCACATCAAAACAAACCGGTCATTTTTACACCTGATCTAGATCCTTCTCGGACCTTTGAGGATGTGATGTTAAAGATGAACAGCCTAATCGGTTTGACAGAAGTAAAGAAAAATGTTCGTGATCACGCCAAGTATATCAGCTTTTTACAATTAAGAAAAGAAAAAGGCTTTGAAGAAAAAGAAGAGATAAATGTTCATTCCGTCTTTATTGGTAACCCTGGAACAGGTAAAACAACCGTTGCTTCCATGATGGGTAAACTATACCAAAAAATGGGTTTATTATCCAAAGGGCACGTACATGAAGTAGATCGAGTGGATTTGGTGGGAGAATATATCGGACAAACTGCACCAAAAGTTAAAGAGGCGATTGAGAAAGCGAGAGGAGGGGTACTTTTTATTGATGAAGCTTATGCCTTGGCTCGTTCCAATGATGATAGCAAAGATTTTGGTCGAGAAGTAATAGAGATTTTAGTAAAAGAGATGTCCAATGGGGTAGGAGATATGGCGGTGATCGTGGCGGGGTATCCCAAAGAGATGAAACATTTCCTCGATTCTAATCCAGGTTTAAAATCTAGATTTAAACTGTTTTTTGCCTTTTCAGATTATTTGCCACAGGAACTTTCACAGATTGCCCGATTTGCTTGTATAGAAAAATCGGTGGTACTTTCTGACCGTGCAGGCAAGCTAATTGATGATATTATTATCAATGCTTTTCGGGATCGGGATCGGTCTTTTGGTAATGCTCGTTTTGTTTTTGATTTAATAGAAAAAGCAAAAATAAATCTGGGGTTAAGAGTGATGTCTTCCGAAGATCCTCAACAATTAGAAAAAGAAGCGCTTTCGATTATTCATTATGAAGATGTCAAAGAGTTGCGATTCAAGCCAGTGGTTGAATTGCCTAATATTCCAATTGATGAAGCATTATTGGAGGAAGCGATGGTAGAATTAGATGGTCTTATAGGAATGACAAAAGTCAAAGAAAAGATTGTCGAAATGGTGACGCTGGTCCGTTATTTTCAAGAATCTGGTAAGGATGTCTTAAATAATTTTTCTTTACATACCGTCTTTATCGGTAATCCTGGAACAGGAAAAACAACAGTTGCACGTATTCTAACCACGATCTATAAAGCCTTAGGAATACTGGAAAGAGGTCATATGATTGAAACAGATCGCCAAGGGTTAGTTGCTGGATTTGTAGGACAAACGGCGATCAAAACAGCAGCAAAAATTGACGAAGCATTGGGTGGCGTATTGTTTATTGATGAAGCCTACGCACTCTCTCAACAAGCGGCTGGATCACATGGTGATTTTGGTAGCGAAGCTATTCAGACTTTATTAAAACGAATGGAAGACCATCGAGGAAAGTTTTTCATCTTCGTAGCTGGTTATCCTGACAATATGGAGCGATTCTTAAAAACCAACCCAGGATTAAATTCACGTTTTGATAAAGTATTGAAATTTGAAGATTATGAACCTGCTGAACTCATGGAAATTGGACGGCAGATGCTAGCTGAAAAGGAAATTACAGCCACGACCGATGCAGCTGAACACCTAGAAAAATACTTTAAGTTTGTTTACGATTATCGAGATAAATACTTTGGTAATGCACGGACCGTCCGTAGCATTATTCTAGAAGCCATTAAAAATCAGAATCTTCGACTCGCTGCCAACAAAACTAAAGGAGGTCAAACGGTCGATGCAAGTGTATTAACCCTAGCGGATGTCATTAATTTCCGGACAGACAAAAGCGGATTTGTTTTCAATCGAAAAACCATCGGATTTGGTAATAATGGCGGGAATTAGCCTCTTCAATATTCCTTTAATTGATTCAAAGTCTTCTTACTGGCAGAATTTTCTAATTCTCCTGATTAGATATTCAATAAAAATGTCTTAAATTGTTATCTTGCAGTATTATTTTATTTAGAAGTTTTTCAAAATACCCAAATTTACCTGCTATCCTAATAATTTGGACAAACTCAAAATAGGATAATCCGTTCCAAAAATCATCGAATATATAATAAAATGGTCCTTCGTTAGCTATGAAATTTCAATAGCGACAGGGGTTGGCTTGTATTTTGCAAATACAATAAAAAAACCGTGTACAGACACTAATGTTTTATAAGCGTAAAGGTGTTTGTAGGACTCTTCTAATTAATGAAGCTGTTTAAAAATGAAGCCTGCCTTCGTGCCTTTGGCAGGCAGGCACAATGGTTACGGACAAGTCATTGATAACGTGGATCTTCTGCTATTTTTATTTCTCCCGAAAGCATTCGGGACAGAGAAAAATGAGCATCGCCCACATTATCAAGCACTTATCCTCACCTTTTGTGAACATTCTTAAACAACTTTAATTTTAGGAAGTTTTCAAAGAATTTTTATTAACCGAACCATTCAAATCATTGCTATACAATTGAGTGCACCTATGAAAGATGTAGATATCATTTACTTTACCCTGTTTCCTTGGGATCATGCTTATTCGTCTGTTTCCTTCTCCTTTGCAAAGGAGTTTATTAAGAACAACCGAGTATTTTATATAAATCCACCATATTCCTACAAGGATTTAGTGACTTCGGCAGGTGATAAATATACTAAAGAGCGAATGTCTGATTTGCTTATGCACCGGATGCGCTATGAGCAACCTGAAATTCTAAAAAATCATCCTAATCAGGATAGTTTTAAAGCAGTAATGCCGCCAATCGTACCACCCATCAACTTTTTAAAGCCTGGAGGTTTGTACAATAAAATGCGCGCGCGTAATAACAAAAAACTATTGAAGACCATTCAACGAGTGATCAAGGAAAATAATATTAAAAATTATATTTATTTCAATTGCTTTAATCCTTATTATGGTGGCGTTTTACCACGTGATAGTTTTAATCCAATGTTGAATATTTACCAGTGTATTGACGATATTTCTCAGAATAGTTATACCACCCGTCATGGAGTAGAACTAGAAAGAAAGGCGATTCAAATGGCGGATATTACGACGGTTACTTCTTCAGAATTAAAGAATATTTGGCAAAAGGATGCACAAGAGATTCACTTAGTTCCAAATGCAGCGGATATTGATCTTTTTAAGAAGACGATTCAGCAGAAATTTGAAAGACCAGAAGAAATCAAACATGTTAAGAATAAGATTATCGGCTTTGTAGGTAATTTAGATGCCGATCGAATTGATTATCCATTGATTAAAAAAGTAGCTGAAAAGCATAGTGATAAGACGATTTTACTGATTGGCCCTAATAATAATACGCAAATAGAAGAACTTAAAATTGATAAATTACCCAATGTAATTATGACGGGGAGTATCAATATCACCAAACTGCCTCCTTATTTACAGTATTTTGATGTAGCAATGATTCCGTTTCTACTCAATAAGTTGACCAAGAGTATTTATCCACTAAAAATTAATGAATACTTAGCCGCTGGTCGAGCAGTAGTGGCTACCGACTTCTCTGAGGATATTCGGTCTTTTAACGATATTATTGATATAGGAACTAGCCATGATCACTTTATTAAGTTGATCGACAAAGCAATTGCTGAAAATAGTGCTGAAAATATCGAACACCGAGTAAGCGTCGCAAACTCTAACACTTGGACGGATAGAGTAGATCAACTCTGGTCTATCGTAGATCGTAAACTTTCTAAACAAACGGTTTCTTAGTATTTATTAAATCGTTTCTATATTAAAAAATCAAGCCATAAGTGGAAATCCCGCTTATGGCTTGATTTTTGTATTAAATATTTTTGGTATATTAGTGCCAAACCACCACATTTTCGCCATCTTTTGATGGCATTCCACCACATTTTTAAACAGTTTCATTATTAATTTTATTGAATTTGCCTTCCTGCGCATACAGGAATGGTGATCATTTTGTTGAGATTAAATTCCTCACAAGAACTGATTTGTCGTTTGCAGTGTGGCTAATAACCATTAGCAAGTGACAAATAGCTATTAAAAAACAACTACTATGAAAAATCTTAACCCTACCATTTTGGTGGTGGCGCTGCTATTGGTGTGTGCCTTACTAATTTCTATTTTTTTAAATTGGAATGCGCATGTATTGATCTTTATATTTCTGGCCTTCTCTACGTTTACCATCGGATATCTCTTTGCTCGTCAACAAAACACCAAGGATCTGAATATTGATAATAAATTGAATGTCCTTAATTTACTCGCAAATAGTTTTGGAGAAGTCCTGATTATTCATCGGATGGAAGACCACGGAAATATTTTTGTGAGTGCTGGAATTAAACAAACATTGGGGTATGATCCAGCTTATATTCGAAGTAAATTTACCACCTTTATTATCCATCCAGATGATCGAAAATTATTGGTGCCTCGCTTAAAAATGGAGCAACTTCTTTTTAAAAATAAATTTGAATTACCACTCCGGATTCGGCGCTTCGATGGTAGCTACGTGACGATGCTCATAAAAGGTCAGGGTATTAAAGATGAAACCTCCCAATTGATTACTCATACCTTGTTAGCATTGGATTATTTACCAACAAAATCAGAAAATAGGAAAGTAGAAGGGATGACTTGGCGAAGTAAAATTAGACAGATTGAATAAAATGCTATTGGCTTTTTGCTACTTGCCCTCTTCTATTGTGCGAACGATCATACGATAGAAGAGGGCAAGTAGTCAACAGCTAGGATGTTCAATTAACAAAAAAAACTTCTGCACTTTTTACGAAATACTGCCATCGTCCCTGCAGTCGTAAACACCGACACGAAACCTTGGTTAATATACTTTTACCTCTTCCGAATCAAGTTCGGAGCATCCTCCTAAGATCATAGCTTCGCGAGAAAAAATGACCGCAGAGCGGTCAAACTATGTTAGCTAACGAGTTAGCGTTAAACGACCGACCACAGAGTGGTCGCAGTATTTTCTAGAGATGATTTTAAGAAAAAATGCAAAGAAATTTTTCCTTTTTATAGGGTAGATTGAACACCCTACTAGCCAGAAGCCAGCAGCAAAAAAACTATTTAAAAAAGCCCATGATCCACGGCTTAAATTTAGATTGGATGATGGTATAATGTTCTTTTTCTTTAACATCGGTGTTAAAAAATACCAATCCCATAAAGAATAGATCAATCGTTACCCGTACTCTTGGATGTTCTTGAATAGTACGCCAAGCACCTTCCATTTCTTGGGTCCAGTGGATATCATGGAAGATAAAACAGCTTTGATCGTGTGCTTTTTCAAGTGCTTGTTTAAAGTAGAATAAAGTGGGTTCTCGCTTATGATTTCCATCTACAAAGAGAAAGTCAAGTTCTTCAAAATCACCCATCACTTCGGGTAGTACCGTGTCAAACGGAGCATTGACTAATTTTAGATTAGAAGCTTTCATTTGCCGGAAACTACTACGTGCAATTTGAGCTACATTTGGACAGCCTTCCATAGTCGTCATCTTCGCCTTGGTGTTGGGTAGATACAGATAGAGGCTAGAAATACCAAAACAAGTACCCATTTCTAATAAGGTCTTGGGTTTTAGATAATTTACAATTCGAAATAATAACCTGGAATATGATGGAGGGGTTAGAGAGGACTTGGCCATGTTTCCGATCGCTCGGTTACGAGTACGGATTACCTGAGAACCTGCCCCAAAATCGGTTACCTCAATGGTTTGTTTATTTCTCAATAATCGTTTACGTATAGCTTCAATCTGCGCAAACTGGTAATAATTCCGTTTGTCTTCGAGCGTCGCTTTTATTAAATCATAAACAAAAGGAGAATGAATACGATAGATCGTCGTAGCCCGAAAATAATAACGAAGGTAGCGGAAGAAGATTTTTAAAGGTTTAATTATATACCAGATTGATGAGGTCGCAAAATAAGTATTTTTCTACTCACTTCTTTAAAAGGGGTGTGGTTTAGTCTTATTTTTTGCAGAAAAGGACAAGGCGACTTGTACGCCAGCATTCAAGCGATTTTGTGGATCTAATCCCATTTGTGGACTAAATTCTAGGCTAAGGTCTTCGCTGACTTCAAAGCTTTTTAAATGAGAAAAAACAAAGGCGTCTGCTGCCTGTACTGCATGGATGGCCAGCAGGAGGAGAAAGCCAGTCTCTGCTCTGGTCAGCGAATTATCTCGTAAAGACTGAAGAGATCGCTCATCAAGACCCGTAGTATTGATGGTGGTTGGATCATCATCCAATTCTGCGATCCGACTGTCCCGCAAGAATCTGAAGTTTCTTCGATGTCTACTAATATTGATGATGGCAGCGGTGTATGCTCCAACCACAATTGGAGCCTTCAGATATTGTTTGTTATAGACTTGACCTGCACCAGGAAGAATAAGCGAAAGGAAAACAGCTTTTTTAGGGTTGGGATAATCTTTTTTATCAAAAAAACGACGGATAAAATTTTTCTTTTTTGGCGCGACTAAGGTGCTTTGCAGGATACTGTCTACTTTCGTTGCAAGCTCGCTGGAGTCAATGGCAGTAGGAGTCGGCATCGGTTTGGTTGGAATAGAAAGACTATCTGGCAATTGAGCAAGGAGCAGATTGCATGAAAGTATTAAAAAGAAACAGTTTAAATATTTCATATTGAAAGAAGCATCAAATAATTGATTGGTAGTTATTAAAACGAAGCAGCAAATCAAATATTCTTACTTAAGAAAAGAACTTCTGTATCTAGTCATTAAATAACCCTAGTTTTTCAAGTAGATTATTCATGTCTTTGACAGATTCAAAGGGGAGTACAATTTGTCCTTTTCCTTTGTTATTGGTTTTTAGTTTAATGTTTCTTTCAAAATGCTTTTTCAGATTATTCTGTACATCTTGGTATTCAAATGAAAGATCTTTTGAAGGAGTTTTATTGCTAGAACTTACAGGAGGATTTTTCATGTTAGCCACCGCCTGTTCGAGTGCACGAACAGAAAGCTTTTCATTAACGACACGATTGAGTAACATTAACTGTAATGCTGGATCTTCTTCTCGTGCTAATAGGATGGCATGACCTCGGCTAATCGTCTGTGTATTTAAAGCTTCAATAATTGAAGGAGGCAGACTTAAGAGGCTGAGAATTTGTGTGATAGAAGTTCTTCCTTTATTAACTCTTTTACCTAATTCTTCTTGAGTAAGCTCATATTTATCAATCAATAGCTTATAAGTAGTCGCTACTTCCATTGGGCTTAAGTCTTCCCGTTGGAGGTTTTCGATCAAGGCCATTTCTTGCATCGCCTTGTCATCGGCTTCTCGAATATAGGCAGGGATGGTTTCCAATTTAGCGATCTTACTTGCTCTTAGTCGACGTTCACCAGAGATCAACTGATAAGTGCCATCCCCCATTTTACGGACGGTAATTGGCTGAATAATTCCGTGGATGGCGATGGATTCGGAAAGTTCGTTTAGGGCATTTGCATCAAAATTCTTTCTAGGTTGGTGTGGATTAATTTCCACCTTTTCAAGAGAAATTTCTACCACAGTTCCCGTAGCGTCTTTTTCAATTTTTTCTGAAGAAATATTAGTCGGCTCCGTTGGATTATTGATCGGATCATTACCCATAGAAGAGAGTAGGGCACCAATTCCTTTACCAAGAGCGGCTTTTTTATTTTGTTTTTTTGACATCTTAAATCTAATGTTCGAGTTGGTTAATTAAGGTAGATAGCGAAGGGTAGGCTTTTGAGCTTATCCAGCCTTTTTTCGGTCATTATTGTCATCTCGTTGAGATTTCAACCGAATGGCATCCTTATTATTGGTAAGAAATTCTCTCGCTAAATTCAGGTAATTAATGGTTCCTTTACTTGTCGCATCGTAAAGAATTACGGGTTGATGGACATTAGGCGCTTCACTGATTTTGGAATTACGGTGAATAATAGTTTGAAAGACCTGATCTGGGAAAAATTTTCTAACCTGATCGACCACCTCATTGGCTAATCTGAGTCGACGATCATACATAGACATCAAGATTCCTTCGACTTGTAACTCCGTATTAAGTTGTTTTTTGACCAATCCGATGGTGTTCATCAGTTTTCCGAGTCCTTCTAAGGCAAAATATTCACATTGAACCGGAATGATCACTGAGTCAGCTGCGGTAAGGGCATTGACGGTAATCAAGCCTAGGGAAGGAAGACAATCTATGAAAACATAGTCATAATCATCTTTCACCTTTTCGGTAATGGTTTTGAGGACAAATTCTCTTTGCCAGCGGTTGATAAGTTCAACTTCTGCTCCTACTAGGTCAATATGTGAAGGTAATAACCACAGATTAGGCGTCTCTGTTTCTACGATAGCGGTTTTGGGATCAGCTTCGTTAATCAAACAATCGTAGATACTAATTTCTGCATCTCCTGCAAATCCAACCCCAGAAGAGGCATTTGCCTGAGGATCAGCATCAATCAATAATACTTTTTTTTCTAAAATTGCCAGAGAGGCGGCCAAATTGATGGCGGTAGTTGTTTTTCCTACTCCTCCTTTCTGATTGGCAATAGCTATGACTTTTCCCATATAAAATGTTGATTTCGAGGGTTTTATGGACAAATACTTCCTTCTTTTTGTCCAATGAAATTAAGTTTTACCCCACTGCTTCTTGAAGTTAAGTACAATTTGTTAGCAAAATTATGTACTTGTGACAAAAATAAACTTTTTAAGCCAGCAAAAAAAAATTAAGTTTGATGTACTAGAATTAACTAATCGGACGTTTTTTAGTTAAACTTTCCATTTGATACAATAGATAGTCTAACAGTCACCTTCAACTAAACGAACAATCTAGGTTTACTGACTTAGTTATACTTTTAAACTTTAAACTGTCTTACCGTTATGACGATTATTCAAAAAGTAATTAATCTAGTTAGTTGGATTATTGATATTCCAACTAATAGAATCTGTCCAACTACTAATTTTCACGAAGATTTATTATTGGATAATATTGATTTTTCAATCATGATTCTAAAATTAGAAGCCTTTTTTAATATCTCCCTTTCTGCTGCTGAAGTAGATAAGATCGAAACGGTTAAAGATGCGAGTTATCTAATTAATCGATACGTAGCCTAATTTTTTACTCTTTTCATCATTCAAAACGAAGCTATTTTATGACATCAACTATACTTTTTCGTGTCTTGACAAATTTTTAATATCTAAGCCTTTTTTAGAGGTTTAAGACTTAATCAATTTCTGTGCAAGATACAAAGGTTCTTATTATTTTACCTTTAAAAGTAACATTATGTCTAAGCAATCCATCCCTTTTTTATCCCTTATTTTTATTTTTGGAATACTCCTTCTTTTTTCTTCTTGCCAAGAAGATGAAGCATTAGATCTTACAACTGAGGAAGAGTTTTTGCCATTTGGAGAATTTCCGGGCGTAGATCCTGAATTATGGTCTTATTACTCCGATTTTGAAGCAGAAGCTGCTGCTCGTGGTTTAGATATTGATCTTTTTGCTGCTAATATTACTGGTGAAATTTCAGAGATAGCAGAAGAACACGTAGCAGGGAGATGTAGCTATTCTAATGTGGCTCCTAATGAGATAATAATTGATCAAACGTTTTGGAATCGGTCGAGTGTTCTCTTTCGGGAATTTGTCGTTTTTCATGAATTAGGCCATTGTTTTCTTGGCCGTGGACATGAGGAAGGAACGAATGCAGATGGAACTTGTACTAGTCTGATGCGAAGTGGGCTAGAAGACTGTAAAGATAACTATCGTGGGACGACTAGAGAGGTTTATCTGAATGAATTGTTTGGTGCGTTTGTTCAGTAGCAGGAACGTATTGCTGTAGT
>JALZUU010000398.1 GCA_023300665.1 Saprospiraceae bacterium
ATTTTTCTGTCGCACTTTCTGAAAATAATGATCCGGCCATTGCCGCACAATGGTTAGAAGGATTTCTTGCAGGCGCAGCGATGGTGTTGATTTTAGATGATAAAATTTGGAATATTTTATTCAATTGGGTATCGGGATTAGAAGACGAAGTATTTGATGATCTATTGCCTTTATTGCGTCGAAGTTTTGCTAATTACACGCCAGTAGAAAAAGCGAAGCTCGGTGGAAAAGTCAAAAAAGGTGGAGGAATTACCGCTATAAAATCAGAAAGTGCAGATTTAAATATCGAGTCCAGCCTACGTGTTGTTCCAGTTCTTAAACATTTAATGAATATCAAATGAGTAGTACCTTAAAAGATAAAAAAAGATGGCGATTGATCTTAGGATCGGATACTAATAAGAGCCTTTCTGTTTCTCTTTCTGAAAAAGAAAAAGGAATGGATAAAACACTTCAGGCACTTTATAATTCTGATCGACGAGGCGGATTGGGTCCTTCCTCTCCCAATGTAGCGCGTTGGTTGAGTGATATCCGTGAGTACTTCCCAACTTCGGTGGTGCGGTTGATGCAGCAAGATGCGTTGGATCGACTGAATCTGACGGCGATGCTGACGGAGCCAGAGATGTTGGAAAATGTAATTCCTGATGTACACTTGGTTGCCAATCTGATGTCCTTAGGAAAAATGATTCCTGAAAAGACCAAAGATACGGCTCGTCAAGTGGTTAAAAAAGTAGTGGATGATTTGATTAAAAAATTGGCTGGTCCAACCCAACAAGCGATCCGTGGAAGTTTAAATCGGGCGAGTCGAAACCGTCGTCCTCGGCATAACGAAATCAATTGGAATGAAACGATTCGAAAAAATCTAAAACATTATCAGCCAAAATATAAAACCATTATTCCTGAAACGCGCATCGGTTATGGACGAAAACGTAGAGCATTAAAAGATATCATTCTCTGTCTCGATCAAAGTGGATCGATGGGCACCTCGGTGGTTTATTCTGGAATCTTTGGTGCCGTGATGGCATCGCTGCCTGCGGTAGATACCAAGATGGTCGTGTTTGATACGGCGGTAGTTGATTTGTCTGAAGATTTAAAAGATCCGGTGGATTTATTATTTGGGGTACAATTAGGAGGAGGAACAGATATCAATAAAGCTTTACAGTATTGTCAACAGATTACTACTCGTCCTAGTGAAACTACCTTGATTTTAGTAACCGATCTTTACGAAGGAGGGAATGTACAAGAGATGAAAAAGCGGATGGCGAGTATTGTCGGGAGTGGGGTACAGTTGATTGTTTTGTTGGCATTGAATGATGATGGCGCACCTTCTTATGATCATCAAAATGCGGAATTTCTTTCTGCTTTAGGAGTTCCAGTTTTTGCTTGTTCACCAGATCTTTTTCCAGATATGATGGCGGCGGCGTTGAATCGACAAGACTTAAAGAATTGGGCCGGTAGTAATGATATTAAAGTTGGATAAGCAAAACTATTTTTAGTGAAATCAAAAAAAATACTTGTGAAAAATATTTCCACAAGTATTTTTTTATTTTGTTGTTATTCTATTTTCTACATCATTTTACCATTTTCAACAAATTGCTTTGTACCATGACGTAATAAATATTCTTTACCAGAATTATCTAAGTAGAAAACTTGCACTTCGTAATTCTGTCCTGTTTTTTGTTTGTCATTATAGAAAGAAAGATTGATTTTATCTCCTGAAAATTGGACCATGGCACCAATCGTTTCAAAATCTCTAAATGTTTTTCCTTCACCTGCTCCTTCTTCAATCGTTTTTAGTATTTCTTGGGTATCCTTATCAACGATTTTTACGATGAATCTTTGTTTCATTAAAATTCGAGGATCATCATAAATTAATTCAAGTTCAACCTTTGTATAGTTCCATTTTTTACGCATCTTTTTTAAAGACTTACTATTGCGTTTTTGGTGAATACTAATACGGTTAAATTGAACTTGGGTATTGTTCATTATTTTTGAAATCCGTTGGTAATTTGCCTCGGCAGATTGTTTATAGAGCAATTCCATTTCATTTTCTGCTCTTAAATTTTCGTAGCTTAATTTCTGTGCTTCGAGTTCTTTTACTTGAGCCAATAGATCTAATTTTTCTTTTTCTAAATCTGCAATTTTTTTAGCATCCTTAGGATTGTCTGGGTAAACCATCACTTTTGCTTCCTCCATTTCTATCTCCAACTGCTCGAAGCGAGATTGGTAGAGCTCCAATTGAGATTTTACATCATTGATGGCACGAGTTTGTTGTCGAGACGATCTTTCTAAAATAGCAATAGTATTGTTTAAAAAATCAATACTATCTGTTAAGATATGGATTTGATCTTTTAATACTTGATTTTCTGAACGTAAATCAATGATAACGGAATCATCTTCTTTACTAACCGTTTTTAGCTCTGTGATATATTGATCTTGTTTGACTAATAATTCGTTTTTCTTAACGATAGAACCTACTTGTTTTATACTAAAAAAACTGAGTCCGACAACCGCACAAGATATGAGAGCGATAGATAAATTTCTGGTCATTTCACAATAGTTTGTGGAATAAGAGCCAATCAAATGTAAAGGCCTTAACTCCAAGTTTTAAGACGTATTCTATTAAAAAAATAGAAGCTTCTATAAATAGCCTCTGAAGAGGCAGTTTAACTTTGAAGTAAGTTTTGGTGGTTAACTAAATATTTTTT
>JALZUU010000399.1 GCA_023300665.1 Saprospiraceae bacterium
ATTAACGGAACAATCAATGCTAATCAGTGGGTCCTCATCGGGAACACATACTAAATTTTTCAATCAAGCAGAAAAACAAATCAGTAAATTTGAAAGAAGGATAAACCGGATTTTAGAAGGTCGTGCGGATAACTGACCGATCCTGACGAAGGAAGGCGGCGCATGACAATGCGACGAGGGAAGGCACCGCGTAAGCGGACGGGATGGCAATTTTATTGTGCAAAGTGATTTTGCAGATCGTTATCAAGCGATGATTGCTAGATTCTAAAAAACTAAATTTACCAATTATAAGTTGGCAAAAAACAAGCGCTTGTCTAAATTATCAAAATTTGGACAAGCGCTTGTTTTTTAACTAACTAGTAAAAATCACTAGATTTTACGAAGTAATCAGTTGTTCTGATTTTTGATAACCATAAGTGGCGGCACCAATAATTCCAGCTTCGTTTTTTAATTCAGCAGGAACTACTTCTGTTTTTATTTTAATTTTATTTTTAAAAAGGTCGAATTTCTTACTGCTTCCACCACCTAAGATAATGAGGTTAGGAGAAGTAATTCTTTCGAGTACACCAAGGTATTCGTTTAGGCGTTTACCGAAATCTTCCCAAGATAAATCTTTCTTTTTTCGGACAGAATCTGCGGCATAAGCTTCTGCTACTTTGTTTTGATCTTTTAAATAAAAATGACCAAACTCCGTATTAGGAATTAGCTTACCGTCGATAAACATCGCGGAGCCAAGACCCGTTCCGATCGTGATTAGAACGACGACGCCTTCTTTCCCTTTTCCTAGACCAAAGTTCATTTCTGCTACGCCAGCTGCATCTGCATCATTGGTAACAAATACAGGCCCATTTGCTTCTTTTCCAAAGATCTTGCTGATATCTACACCGATCCAAGATTTATCAATATTAGAAGCGCTTTTAGCTACATTATTTTTGACGATAGCTGGAAAACCGCAACCCACTGGACCTGAGTAGTCAAAGTGTTCAACAATTTTTCCGAAGGCTTTTGCCATGTTTTTGGGTGTGGCAGGAGATGGGGTAGAGACACGAAATCGTTCCGTTGTCATCTGACCTTTTTTCATGTCTACTAGCGCACCTTTGATTCCAGAGGCTCCTACATCTACACCGAGAATTAATTTTTTTGACATTTTTATTGGTATTAATTTATAGGTCTAATTTTCATTTTAATATCCATCTTAGGGCGATCACCAGGCGCAGTTGCGGTGGCAGCAATCTTATCCAAAACATCGAGACCTTCTATTACTTGTCCAAATACGGTATATTCCTGATCAAGTTGCGGTGTTCCGCCCTGTGTGGTATAAATTTCTCGTTGTTCTGGGGTATAACGGATATCTTTTTGTGCTTCCATCATATCTAACTGGTTGTTATTCAGCTTACGACCTTGAACGATATAAAACTGTGAACCAGAAGATTTTTTCTTTGGATTATTGGTACGAGCCGCTGCTAAGGCTCCTTTTATATGAGCAAGTGTGTCAACAAACTCTGCAGGAACGAAGTAACCTGGACCTCCGCTACCAAGTCGTGTACTGGACTTAGCATTACGAGATTGAGGATCACCACCCTGAATCATAAAGCCATTGATTACCCGATGAAAAAGTAGATCATCATAAAATCCTTCTTCTGCTAGCTTTAAGAAATTATCTCGGTGTTGAGGCGTAGCATCGTATAAGATGGCCTTCATGGTTCCAAGTGTTGTTTCGATTTCTATCAGACAAACCTTTGGTTGCTGAATAGTTATTTGCTTATTGATGGTAGTGACTTTGTCTCCCTTCATCGCTTTTAATGAAACAACATATTTGCCCGAAGACTTAAATTCATGTTGTGGTTCTGCTTCGGTACTGGTAGTTCCATCTCCAAAATTCCATTCGTAAGATTCTGCATTTTTGGATTGATTATCAAAACTGACCGTGGCTGGAGCAGGATTTTCAGGTTCTGTAAAACCAAAACCTGCGATGGTCTTTGCGCAAGAACTGAAAATTAATATGGTCGAAATAAAAAATAAAAATTGAAATAACTTCATGAGAAATTTTTAATGATTGAACGATCTCGAAGCGTCGAGCATGACAATGCGAGAAGTGAGTGAACCGCTAAGCGAATGTGTTAGCGAATTCGAAACATAATTCTCTATTTTATAATACTAATTTTCATCGCGACATCCTCTATCGGACGGTCACCAAGACTACGATTCTTAGGAAGACCACAGATTTTGTCAACCACTTCTAGCCCTTCCACTACTTCACCAAAAACAGTATAGTCCATGTCTAATCCAGGTGTTCCACCGACTTCTGCATATTTTGCGCGTTGTGCTTCATTATACTTGAAATTAAATCTATTCTCTTGAGTATTTAGTTCGGCATCTTGAACAGGTCTTCCATGTACAATATAAAATTGAGAACCAGAAGATTTTCTTTCTGGATTTCCATTACGTGCTGCAGCGAGAGCACCTTTATAATGTAAATGTCCAAATTCTGCTGGAACTTGATAGCCAGGACCTCCACCACCAAAACTTCGATTTGGCGTTGCTTCACGTGAGTCAGGATCACCACCTTGCATCATAAAATTTTTGA
Organism: Saprospiraceae bacterium; assembly: GCA_023300665.1. GTDB lineage: Bacteria > Bacteroidota > Bacteroidia > Chitinophagales > Saprospiraceae > JALZUU01. Next base: position 2,588 of record JALZUU010000399.1, read on the forward strand.
TGATTCGGTGGAATAATAAGCCATCAAAAAACTTTTCGTTGGCTAATTTGATAAAATTTTCTTTATGTAATGGCGTGTCATCGTATAACAAGACTTTGATATTTCCATGATCGGTCTCAATCAAAGCGTAAGTATTTTTATCTGCATTTGTGTTACAAGCAGATAATGCCATTAAAAATAGTAAGGTTGGTAAAATTAATTTTTTCATAAAAAGGTATTCTTAATGTGAATCAGTAGTTAAAAATAAAAGTAGTAATAATAAAATTGCTATTGGCTTCACTTGATCGCGATAGATGAGGGCAAATAGCAAATGGCCAAAAGCCAATAGCAAAAAAATACCCAGATCAAATAGAATGATATCGTTAATTATATTATTCCAGTTTTTTCAACTTCTGATTCGTATTCTTAGTTAGATTGTTCTCTTTCAGCAGCGAAATACTGGATGACTTTTTCTTTTAATAAAGATTCTTGGTTTTTTACCCCTTTCATGGTGAATCCTCTCAATGCTTTCCAATGCGGCCATCCATCAGCGTCTCGTCCCGCAAATTCATAAAACCCATCAATACTCAATAGCCGACAAACTGCGATATGCATTAAGTCTTGCTTTTCTTCTTTGGTAAAATTCTCCTGCCAGCGACCTAATTCTTGTATCCCAATCATAAAGAGGATACCATTTAGGTCAGGAAGTTCGGTTCTACTCAAACTATCTTTTACGTAATGCCGTACTTCCAGCCATTTAAAGTCGAGTTGCCACTCTTCCATGATTTATAAATTTTAGAATACAAATATACGAAGGGTTTAGGAATTAAGTGATGTTGAAGTTGACTTTGAAAAATAAGAATCTAGTATCGTTGGTTTTAGATACCTGAGAATTTAGCGCCTTTGCCACTAATCTGCTGCAATAACTGCTGGCACTCTAGCTGCTCGGAAGGCGGCAGGAAGAGAAGCAATCAAGGTAATACCTAAAACGGTGATGGCTACCACGATAAAGTCGGGGAGTCGCATACTGATGGGATAAGCATCGACCACAAATCCTGCTGGAATCGGAACAATTCCAAAAGTTTTTTGAGCAATATAAAAGGCCACTGCAAAAAAGAACCCTAACAACATGCCTAGAATTCCAAGTAAAATTCCTTCACTTAAAAATATTTGTCTAATTATTTTTCGGGTAGCACCCATAGAGCGTAGAATAGAAATATCTTGTTTTTTATCCAATACAATCATCCATAAGGCACCGATCATATTAAAGGCCACTAAAATCAAGGTTAGACAAAGAATTGCATAACTCATCCATTTTTCAATATTCATAATCTTAAAAAATGCTTCGTCCTGTTGGTAGCGATCTTTGACGGTAAACTTATCTCCTGTTATGGCACGAATTTCAGCCGCGGCTGCTTGTGGGTTCGCTGTCTCAGTCAATTGAATTTCTAATGCGCCAATTTTATTTTTTTGTTCTAAAATTTTTTGAGCAAAAGAAAGAGAACTTAAAATATATTGACTGTCAAAATCTTGTTGAATAACAAAGGTTCCTGTGGGGTAAATAAGCTTTTTATTGAATGGTTTGGATAATGGACCGGTGTTTTTTCTTTTAGCCATATAGACTTCTAATGCCGATAAATAATCGCCTACATTGACAGATAGCTTATTGCGAATTCCAACACCGAGCACTGCCATTTCTCGTTTTCCATCTCGAAAACGATACGTACCTTCGCGTAGCGTTGAGTCGATACCCGTTACATCCTTATAGTAATCATCTACTCCTTTTAGAATACCAACGCTTTCATTTTTATTATAAATAAAATAAGCCGTCTCTTCTATCGTCTGTGAAACTATAGAAACGGCAGGTAAGGCCGCTATTTTTTCAATCATTACGGTATCCGCATCAAAGGTCTTCCCTTCAGTGATGGTCACCTTAATATCTGGATTAAAATTGCTAAATAATCCAGTGATTAAATCTTCAAAACCATTAAATACAGATAAAACAAGGATGAGTGCCGCCGTTCCAACGGAAATACCAAATACAGAAATGCCGGAAATGATATTGATGGCATTGGTACTCTTCTTAGCAAATAAGTATCGTCGAGCTATTTTTAGCGGTAGGTTCATTTAGAAAATTGTATCTGTAAATATAACTATTTCTTAGATAGGGACGATATGGGTAAAAGAATATTGAATATCCAATACTGATTAAGTGAATATTGAGTCAACTCCTGATTCGCATCAGTAGTAATAAATTAAACATTTTGAATTATCAAACTAGTTTTGGCGATAAAAGGTAAAATCAATATTCTTTATTGGATATTCAAGATTCAGCATTCATTTAGAGCGTTGGATCTAATGCTTGATAGATGACTTCTTGGATTCTAGGACGATAATCCTCGCTTCCTAATTTATTATTACGCATAGAAGGATAGGTACGATTAGAAAGGAAAATATAGATCAAATTTTGGTCTGGGTCGGTCCAAACACAAGTACCTGTGAACCCGAGGTGACCAAAAGTATTGGCAGATGCTAAGTTGGTCATGTTTTGAGAGCGACTGGGATCGAGTTCACGCATATCAAAGCCAATTCCTCGACGTGTATCACCGCTATGACGGGTTGTAAAAGTTTGTATCGTACTAGGTTGTAAAAATTGTTGTCCACCATAATATCCACCATTGAGCAACATTTGCATAATGACGGCCAAGTCGGTTGAAGTAGAAAATAGACCAGCATGACCACTGACGCCTCCTAACATAGCCGCTCCCATATCATGTACATAACCTTGCACGCGTTGACGACGCCAGTATTTGTCTTCTTCGGTCGGAACGATTCGTTGAAGTGGATATCTTTTCCAAGGATTATAACCCGTATTGGATAAGCCAAGTGGTTGATAAAAAGTTTTATCGGCATATTGATCAAGGGTCATTCCAGCTTTATTTTTTACCATTCGTTCTACTAAATAAAAACCGAGATCACTATATTTATAATTGCGATTATCTCGAAGTGGAGAACGAAATATCTGATTCCACATCGTATCTCTAAAGCTAGAAATCATAAATAATTTATTGGTAACTGGAACAAAGAAATTACCATTTACTTCTTTTTTATAAATCTTAGTAGAAGGTCGAGGATTTCGTTTAGAACCACTAACGGTTTGCTCAAAAAAAGGAATCCATGCTTTCAGACCTGCTTTATGAGCCATGATGTCATAGATGGCTAAATCCCGCTTATCCGTAGTTTGCAATTCAGGAATATAAGTACTCATCGGTTGATAGATGTTGATCGTTCCTTCTTCATAGAGCTTCATGGCAGAGAGCGTACCTGCTGCAATTTTTGTAATAGAAGCGAGATCAAAAATATCGTCTTTTTGTGTTTTAGTTCTTTTAGAATAAGTGTGGTGGCCGTAAGCACGATGAAAAACAATCTTATTGTCTTTTGCTACGAGTACGACGCAGCCCGGAGTGGCTTTTGTGGCAATGGCATCATTGGCAAGGCCATCAATTTGATTTAATACCAAACTATTGAGTCCAACACTTTCTGGAATGTCATACCCAAATCGGAAGAGTGGATTGGTGGTGACTCCGTCGTTAAATTGAGATCGTGGAGAAGCGGTTACGGGTAGACGACCATTGATACCTGTTGCTCCAAAAATCGCTTGCGCTGCTGACTCTTGCACCATCTTATCGTCATCATAAGCCATCAAAATATTATTCAAATTGTCAAAATATTCTAGACTATAAGGATTGCCAAAAACGACCAATAAGACTTTATTTTGTTGATTTAATTTTTCTAAAAAATCACGTGTGCTACCAGAAACTCCAAAACCTTTAGAGGCTCTGCTACTCATATCATGAAGACTGACAATCACTAGATCTTGTGATTTAAATTGTTGTAATAGGCGCGTACTTTTACTACTCGTAATTTCTTTGCCAATATTTGTCTGAGTAAATGTGCCATATTTAGCCAAGGTGTTTTGGAATGGGGTACGGGAGGTTTTACCAATACTTAATACACTGATTTTTTTATTTTTTATTTCAGAAATAGGAACAATTTGCTGGTCGTTTCGAACGAGTGTCAATGCATTATCAATCAATTTTCTTTTTAACACCTGAGCCGCAGGAGGATTGAGATCAGCGCGTAAATTAGTGGTAGAGACTCGCTGTGGTGTAGAGATTCCTAAATCATATTTTGCACGTAAAACACGTTTTACTTTTTCTTCTACGGAGGCAATAGATAATTCACCGGAGGCGATATAATTTTTAATTTCTTTGAGTGCTGCGGGAACATCTTGTGGTAATAATAAAATATCGTTACCAGCTACCAACGCTTTTGCTTCTACCTCTCCTGCTCGGTAATGTTTCGTCACGCCTTTCATACCCAATCCATCGGTAAAAATGAGTCCATCAAAACCAATTTCTTCTTTTAGAATTTCAGTGACAGCACGAGGCGAAAGGGTAGTAGGACGATTGGTCGTAGCATCAATTGCAGGAACATGTAAGTGAGCGATCATCATGCTTTGCATACCATGTTCAGCGAGTAGTCGAAACGGAAACATCTCGATACTATCAAGTCGAGGCATTCCGTGATTGATGATAGGAAGATCGTAATGCGAGTCGACGTTGGTATCTCCATGTCCAGGAAAATGTTTGGCGCAAGCCATCAAATTTCCATCCTGCATTCCTTTCATATACATATAAGATTTGGCAGAAACATTATAGCGGTCTTCGCCAAAAGAACGGTAATTAATAACCGGATTGGCTTTGTTATTATTGATGTCAACTACCGGTGCAAAATTAACGTGCACACCGAGCCGTCGACATTGGCGAGCCACCTCTTGTCCCATATCATAGATTAAGTTATTATTCTGAATAGCACCGAGCGTCAAGTTATGAGGAAAGCTGATGGTAGAAGACTTTAGACGCATTCCTAAACCCCATTCTGCATCCATAGAAATCATCAGAGGCACCTTACTTAATTGTTGGTATTTATTGGTTAGTTCTGCTTGCTTTTCGGGAGTTCCTTGAAAAAAACAAAGACCTCCAACTTGGTAGTCACGAACCAGTTTGGTTACCTTATTAATATGATCAGGACCTTTATCAGAATGAGCACGAATCATAAATAATTGAGCAATTCGTTGATCTTCAGTCAGACTGTCGAATGTGCTTGCTACCCAAGCTTCGCGCGCATCATCCGGTGGATTGGTCGCGCTGATAAAGAGTAGGCAGAGGAATAATGTTAGGAAGGATTTCATGTTTTTTGATTGTTGAATCGTTGAATTTGTTTAATCGTTTATTTGTTTAATCGTTGAATTTGTGTTAGTCTTCAATAATTCAACTTTACTGTATAAACGTTTTTGGGAGTTTTGTATTATTGAGGCTGCTTTAAAAAGTGTTTGTATCGCAGGATCTTGTCCCGCCCTAGCAGAAAACGCAAAGATTTCTAACGTTTATATCTTTTAATGCGGAGCAGTTATACATTTTTATTTTGTTGAATAAGATTCAAAATTTCTGATTTTCTAGTTTTTAGAGCAGGCTCATTATTGAATTAGTTTCATTAAATTTGCACATCAAACAATCTGCATATCCGAACATCCGCAAAGAGCCATCCCGTCCGCTTACGCGGTGCCTTCCCTCGCCGCATTGTCATGCGTCGCCCTCCTTTCAGTCGGGATCGGTCAGTTATCCGCATCACTGTCCGATTGTCGGATCAATTGCCCGAGCTTGGAGTAAATATTTTTGCGAGTTTTCGAGATCACCGCCATATTGCAAAGCAGCACTTAAGTTGAAGAGTGCTTGTGCGTTTTTAGGTTCTTTGTTGACGGCTTTTTGGAAATATTGAATGGCCATTGGGTGGTTGCCTCGCGTACCGTTTAGGACACCGAGAAGTCTTAGTATTTCATATTCATCGCCGCGCATTTCGAGGGCTTTGCTTAGGTATTTTTCGGCTTTTGCAAAATCACCTTTTTCTCCATAAAATTTTCCAGCATCCCGATAAGTGATTCCTAGATTGTTGAATCCATTTTGATCATTTGCATCGATGGCCAATACTTGATTATAATACTTAATGGCCTTTTCGTAATCTTTTAAATAATTAGAACTATTGCCAAGTAATAAGTATGGAGCTTTATAATTTGGATGAATTTTTATCGCTTCTTGAAGATGTACTTGTGCGACCTGCAACATCTCTGTTTCTTTGTTTTTATTTTGAGGTTTTGAAGACTGGGCGATCATTTCTCCACCGACGGCGTTGCGAAGCTTTGCACTATTTTGAGACGTTTCGATATCAGTAGTAAACAACGTGTAATTATCTTTCCAAGCCATATTTCTAATGACGGTTTTGATTCCAAACGCAACCGTTACAAAAGCCGTAATTCCCAATAGCATTGTCAATTGTGAAATACTATTAATGGAAGTTGTTTTATTCAATTTTTTAGCCAAGCGCCAGCCGAGGATTCCTAAGATAAAAGTAAATCCGACCGAAGGCATAAACATAAAACGTTCCGACATATTCGTTCCTACTGGAAAAACGATATTAGAAATAATAGAGGTGGTCATCAAGAAGAAAATAATTCCAAAACTAATAGGATCTTTCTTTTTTAAACCAAAAATAGCATAGAGCGACATGGCGATATAAGCAAGTAAACTGAGGATCACTTTTATATTTCCAAAATTCATAATTTCCACATGACGTGGATAATAATCGTGGGTCAGTGGATGCGGAAAAAAGAGTAATTGTAAATATTTTCCAAGCGTAAAAATAATGGTGGCCATTTTTTCACTAAAAGAAAAATCGACATACTGATTGCCTACTACTTTAAGAAAAGGATTGTTCATTAACTCTTGAGAATGATCTCCAAGGTCTGCTCCCAAAATACTGAATCGAATGATTAAAAATAAAACAGCAGCCGCAAAAAATGGTGCCGTCTTTTTGACAATCGTTCCAATTTTAGCATCCGTAAAAAACCAATACATTAAAGGAATTACTCCAAGAAAAGTAATGGCATTTTCTTTTGACATCAACGCAATAAAGAAGCAGACAAAAACGACAATTTCTAGGGTATTATTTTTTTTATAAAAAGCCATTAAGGAATAATAAGCCGCAGCTAAAGCGCCTAATAAAGTTAGAATTTCATCTCGACCTTTGATATTAGAAACCGCTTCGGTGTGCAGTGGATGCGCCGCAAAGATCAGCGCCGCAAT
>JALZUU010000400.1 GCA_023300665.1 Saprospiraceae bacterium
GATATTTTGTTTGTAACTTCTATTTTATCATGTTCAAAAATATAAATTGTATTCCCAAAATTTGTTGGGATATATCCATGAACTTCCGTCCAGTTAATAAACAACTTACCAAAATTTATTATAGAGTTTGTCCCGTATTCTCTGTAATATTCCCAGAAGTTTCGTCTTTCCATTTTCTTTTTTTATACTTATTCAAGTTTGTTAAACTAGCGTTAGAACCTTCAATTTAATATATTTTTAAAATATAATTAGACACCAAAAATTTACATAACTTTTAGCGCTCAGTGTTAGGCACTTTTTATTTGTTATTTTCTATTTCTTTATCTCGCGCCAAGGTCTTCCCGAATTAGATGCAAAATATCTCTCGTAATTTTGCCAATCAAAATTAAATCTTCTTAAATTATTTGAAATAAATTGACCTAGCCTGAATTCATTATGTGTAGTCAAACCTAGTCTGTAATTCTCTATCATACTATTCAAATCTTCAATTACATAGCTAAATTTTTTTGGGATACTATCTTCTAAAGAAACAGAAAACTCCTCCGCATTTAAGGCATTTTGGAATTCAATTTCGAATATTTCTGTATTGATATAATGTCTTCCATTTCTTACTTCAATGGATTGGACAGTTGTTGGGAAATTACTGAAAACTCTCCACACATTTCCGTATGTTACTTTATCCATCTTAGGTTTTTCGCCTTTATGCATAAAACGGATAAATTTAAAATCTTTTTTAGAAGGATAAAATAAATCCCAAGAAGGTTTTTTTATTGTTGCATCGAAATGTTTGGTTTTTTTATAATCAGTTCCAATCTTATCAGAAAATCTTAGAACATCCCCGCTTCTAACTTTTATTCCCTCTTTTGACACGATTTCATTTATAACTTTACCCTTATTTTTCACCTTAATAAGATTATAATAGCCCTCTTTAACAACATCAATTTCATCGATATTATTATCCTGCATTTCTGCTAACAGCGTATAAAAGCTTTCAAACCATTCGATTTTTTTTAAGAATGCATATTGGTCTATCTGTTCAACCCAAGTTGTTAGCTTTTCCTCAATATTATATTCTTGCTTTAAGTAGGTGCCTATTAAATTTATTAGTTCATTTTTTTCATCATATCGATTCTCAAAATATCCTGACCAATAAGATAATAAGTTGGACTCATTCCTTTCAGCTAAAATAAAAGCTGAAACCCTTAATTTTCGAATATTCTCTTTTAGCATTCTTAATTTTTATTTGTGGAAGACAACAGCTGTGTACAAATAACTCATCACGTGCTCTAACACAAGATATATTAAAAATAGTAAATATAATCGAATTTCAAAACTTTTAATAGTTATTTCGAAAGCAGGCGCTTATGAACTGCCTTTACAGCCACCAACCAAAAACCGATAAAAGAAAAAGGAATTCAGTATTTATAGATCGGCCTCAGAGCGCTGTTGCTCGGTTGGAATGCTTCGTGGGCGGAGTAGCTGCGCGACTGTTAGGAACAAGTGCTCAACCCAGCCTAGAACGTTTAGGAGCTCTTGTGAACGGGCTTTCTAGGAACTGACCAAAAATAGAAAAAGGAATTAAGTAATAATAATGCTGTTAGGCACCGCTTCGCTCAATGGATAATGATATGCGTCGTAGCTGTAAGGAACAAACAGATATGATCGCCATATCCGGAGTTAGATATTTTTTTTTCTAGCTCCATGTTCGATTCGGTCTTGCTGTATTAAAAAATTTATGCAGAGTCTTTTTTAAATTCGTTTCAGAAATAATGTTCATTTCATTTCGTTCCCTTTTTCGCATATCACTTATACTATATTGAATTTGTGAATTGTTTACAACTCGAATTTCGCATTTATAACAATCAAAAATGCACTGAATATTATTGTTTTCAAAATGGATATTTCCAATTTCACCTATCCCATTTTGTTGGTAAATTTCATCTATTCTATACTTTAATCTTTCCAGTAATTTTTCATTTTCACTCATGGTATTTTTCGCCATTTTATAAATACACAGCAAAAGTTCTTCAAATTCGTTTATAGAAATACTATCGTAAGCATCTCTTATTCTCCATTCTTCGTTGTCGTCGTGAAAATTTGTTATGTAAACATTTTGGTTTTTTACTAATATGCCTCCTTCATACTCGGTGTAAAAACTAAAACTTACATCAATTTCATATTTTACTAAAACAAATTTTCTAATCAATTCCTTAATTCCGAATATAGACGCATTTGAAATAAACAATTCACTTAATATTCTTCCGGCCTTATTCGTGTTTGCTGTAATTGATAGCCATCCATAAGAAGTTTTTGTTGTGTTTAATTTTAAATTATACTTATCAAGTAATTTGCTCATATTTTATTTTTTTAGTTTACACCTAAATAACGGTATATACACAACTCATCACGAACTTTATATAAGATATCATAAAAATAGTAAATATAATCGAAAGCCAAAATTTTTAATATTTATTTGGAAACAGGCGCTTATGAACTGCCTATATATGCACCAGCCAAAAAACGATAAAAGAAACTCAGTAATTATAGATCGGCCCCAGAGCGCTGCTACTCAGTTGGAATGCTAGTGGGTGGGTAGAAACAGCTGCGCGAGTGCCAGAAACAAGTGCTCAACTCAGCTAAGAGCGTTTGCGAGCTCTTGTGAACCAGGACTAGAAGAATTATTTACTGATAGAAAGGAATTAAATAGCCACATAAATCACTAAAGAAAAAGCCCAGAATATTCCAAAATTAAGTGCTTCGATATCTTCTTTATCGCTACTTCCAGAAGTAGAGATCTCAACAATATATTTACTAAGTCTCTTTTGTTTTTTTGTAAAAATTATTCTAAAAAATTTACGAGTTAGTTCTCCTAAAATAATCATAAAAAACACCATTCCTATAGTCGGAAAAATATATTGATCTCTTGTGCTAAATTCTACAGAAACACCAATCAAGTACCGCCAAAAAATACAGATTAAAACTATTATAATAATTCTTGATAAATTACTTCGTTTCATTTATTTAAATTTACATGTCTTAAAGTAAAATTACACAAACTATCTTATTGTAGAAATATTTCGAAAAAACAACCTAGAAAAATAAGTCATTACCAACCTCACGTAAACTCATCAAACTCCAACTTCAACTCCTGACAAACAGCCCGAATCTCCTCATGCGTATAAAAACTAAGATGTGGATTTAGATAGTTAGCAATCAAAGTAGAGTTCAAACTAACCGGAAATAAATAATAGTATTTTTTTAAATTAAAATCCTATTTTTTTCTTACCTATGTAGCTGGGCAAGTGTCAAAAACAAGTGCTCATCCTTGCCTGTAGCGTTTGCAAGCTCTTGTGAACGGACTTCTTAGGAACTGATCAAAATAGAAAAGGGAAACAGGTAATAATTCTGCAGATAATAGACACCGCTTCGCTGAAAATGGTCCGAACGTTGGGCTGCGCCACGACTTTTAACCCTTAATGTTATGTGCTGGCTTTTTTATCAAGTTGTTTATCAAAATCATCAAATGGAAAAATATTTATAGAATTCTGATTTAGAGATAAAAAATGCTATCTTGATTTATGATATTCTAGGGAAGGTAATATTTAGAAAAGAACTGGGAAGTGATGAAAATCGACTAAGCGTCGATCTAAGTAATACGAAAGGAATATTTTTTGTCCATCTTCAATCCGAAAATGGAATCGTAGAAACACAAAAAATAATTATTTAATAAGATGATGCTTGATAATATTTAAGAAATACATAGATGAAACATACGGTCTGTATCATAATTCTCCTTCTCCAACAATCACCATTGTTTTCTCAGCAATTTGATAATAACTGGCTGATGGGTGGAGAATGTGATACTAGCTATACAGAAGGATTAGTTTCAATATTAAATTTTGAGGATAATCCAGATTTACCAATTCCAGATTCATCAATAGACTACAAGTTTTTTAGTACAAATACTTCTTTTTCAGATAGTACTGGTAATCTATTATTTTACTGTAATGGAAATGAATTGTTTAATTGGAAGCACGAGTTAATTGAAAATGGTGGAAACCTAGCAGATGAAGGTGATTGTGGATTTCAAAATTTTCCACAAGGAATTGCAACCTTTCCATTGCCCGAAAGCGCCAATCAATACATTTTGATCAGTGCTAGTTTAGAGGTTTTAGTCGATCCAATAATATATACCATTACCAATATTTATTACAATGTGGTTGATATGAATTCCAATAATGGAGAGGGAGAATTAATAATTCGTCAAGAACCTCTTTTACAGGATACTTTGACTTTTGGGAAAATAACTACTTGTAAGCATGCCAACGGAAGAGATTGGTGGCTGATTATGTTTAAATATGATTCTAATGAATATTACAAAGTACATTTTTCCTCAAATGGCGTAGAGTCAATTGAGTTGGAAGAATCCAGTTTAACTGTTTTTGCAGGACTAGGCCAAGCGGTTTTCTCCCCTGACGGTACTAGATATGCTCAGATAAGTGGAATTGACATTGTAGGAGCGGGAGGATATATTGATATTTTTGATTTTGATAGATGTACAGGAGAATTAAGTAATCATATTCAGGAACATTTTCCTATATCTCAATCTGGAAGTTATGGAGCAGCCATCTCACCGAGTTCTCAATTTCTTTATTGTGCGATTCGTGATCGAATTTTTCAATACGATCTTTGGTCATCTGATATTTTTGCGAGCAAAGATACAGTAGCCATTCATGATGGATTTGTAGAAGATGGGCTTTGGTCTACTCGTTTTTTTCAAATGCAGTTGGCACCCAATAATAAAATTATTATTTCTACGCCTTCTGATGGTCATTTTTTTCATATAATTCACCAACCGGATGAACAGGGTATTGCTTGTGATATCGAACAAAGAGGTTTAGAGTGGCCAACTTGGAAAAACATCTCTCTCCCCAATTTTCCTCACTATCGCCTCGGACCATTAGAGAGTTCTCTTTGTGATACCCTTACCGTAGCTGTGAATGAAATCGAAGAACAAAGCCCATTACAAGTTTTCCCTAATCCGGTTTCGAAAACCTTAAAAATAACCGTTGAAGAGCAATCCATTCAATCAATCCAGTTTTTTAATGCTACAGGTCAACTTTTAAGTTCTAACAGCGACCTAGGAAATGAGGCTGTTTTAGAAATGTCTATTTATGAAAATGGGATCTACTTTTTGGAGGTTTATTTGAGAGACGGAAGAAGATATTGGGAAAAGGTGGTGGTGCAGCGGTAGAACTCAAGTTAGTTTATCAAACTAGAGGTTGAGTCAAGAATGCTGCTACTCAGTTTAAAGCTTTGTGTGAAGAGTAGCTGCATGAGTGTCAGTGTACAAGTGTTTTTTTTAAACTCTTGGGAACGGGCTTTCTAAGGTATCACATTAATAACATAATTTTTCCAACGAATCTCGACTTGCTCATTTTTCTTCCATCTCCCTTAGTCTTGTTTCTTCAATCCTCTCAAGTCTCCATTTTTCCCTCTCTGCAATATCCTTTTGGGCGCTCAATTCAAATGCTGCCACCAATTTGGGTAATTGATCTTCCAGACGTTTGGTTTTAGTATCACACCATTCCTGAGGATCCCAGGAATCAATTTTTAAAGATAATTTGCCATTTGGAATCCAATGAAATTCTTCATACTTACCAGATCTATCAACTACCTTTTTACGTTTTTCTACAATTCTAATTTTATATTCCTCTCCTTCAACAATTAGGATAGTTTTTCTTTTTCTGAAAATTATATCATGACCTCTCAATTTGCATAGAAGAATAAAGCTATTGGTAAACCTAAGCGCTCGGTCAATCAGTGATCTTGAAACTTCAATATAAAGAAT
>JALZUU010000401.1 GCA_023300665.1 Saprospiraceae bacterium
GAATTTTGAATTTTGAATATTTTTCTTCTGACGCGTATGACGTATGTAAGATGTGTAATGCGAAAAAATATTTTAAAAAAATACGAACTCCTAAACTCCAAAACCTCCTCCAACCCCTAACAGTAATTTTGGTGATTTTTGGCTTTTCTCCCTTCAGCGCCGGGGCAAAAAAAGTCAAAAATTACCAAACCGGGCTCTTAGTAGAAAATTTTGAACGTGGAATTTTGAATATTTCTCTTCTGACGCGTGTGTGGCGTGTGAGACCCGAAAAAATATTTTAAAAAAATACGAACTCCTAAATTCCAAAACCTCCTCCACCCCCTAACAGGAATTTTGGTGATTTTTGGCTTTTCTCCCTTTAGGGCTGGGGCAAAAAAAGTCAAAAATCACCAAAACAGTCCATGAAACAAAAGACATTCTTATACAAACAGTCCTTCTCAATTCACCACCCAAAGTCAAAAATTGCCAAACATCCCCACAAACCACCCTCCATCATACATTTTCACGATAGAAGAGCCTATTCAAAATTCTTAATTCATAATTCATAATTATTCCCCCCTCTCATAAAGTGTATCTAATTCAAAAACCCCCGTTATACTTGTTAAGAAGATGTTAATTAACAATTCAAAAGAACCATACTACCTCAAATTGTATACTTTCATTTTCCTTAGCAAGATTGCGGCTTTAAGCAACTTTAGGCTACCGTTACTTGTCTATTAAACTATGAATAACCAAAACTAAAACACCCCTCCATGCCTCGTTTAAAATTTTTACTTCCTCTTCTAGTTCTATTAGCAGCTGGAGCAGCCTACTTCTTTTACAATCCTTCTGTTAGTTCTTCAAAAAAAGTCAATCTTAAATCTGCGGTTCAAAAAGGTGAATTTGTCGTAAGAGTTACCGCAACTGGGGAGCTGAAGGCGAAGCGATCCGTCAAAATCCAAGGGCCTCAAGGGATGCGCGCTGCTCGGATTTATCAAACCAATATCACGGATATGGTACCGGAAGGAACCGTCGTCAAAGAAGGAGATTATGTTGCGACGTTGGATAAAACAGAATTGGATGGAAAAATAAAGGAAGCGCAGACAGAAATGGATAAAATCGAAACGCAATTAGAACAAGCCAAGATTGATACAATCATAGAACTTCGAGGTATTCGGGATGATTTAATTAATTTAAAATTTTCAAAAGAAGAAAAACAACTCCAATTAGAGCAAAGTAAGTATGAACCACAAATGGTCATTCAACAAGCAGAAATAGACCTCAAAAGAACGGAAAGAGACTATGGTCAACTGCTCAATAAATATTCTCTGACGCAAGAAAAGTCGGCTGCGGTGATCTCTGAAATCATGTCTTCCTTAAAAAAAGAACAAATCCAGATAGATCGATATTCTAAACTGGCTTCGAGTTTTATGATCATGGCTCCTAAAGATGGGATGGTCATTTATTCTCGTAGTTGGAATGGAAAAGTGGGTCCAGGATCGCAGATCAGTACTTGGGATCCAGTAGTGGCAGAATTACCAGATTTAAGTGATATGGTTTCTAAGACTTTTGTGAATGAGGTGGATATTAGTAAAGTAAAAAAAGGTCAAGAGGTCAAACTAAAAGTAGATGCTTTTCCGGACAATGAATATACTGGAACGGTAATTAAAGTAGCCAATATCGGAGAGACTTTAAAAAATTACGACTCCAAAGTCTTTGAAGTAACCGTTCAGGTCAATGAATCAGATTCGATCCTTCGACCTGCCATGACAACCAGTAATGAAATTGTAACCAATATTTATGAGGACGTCGTTTCGATTCCTTTAGAAGCTTTATTTAGTGATACCTTGGCGTATGTTTATAAGGATGAAGCAGGAAAAATAATCAAACAAGAAGTCATCACCGGCGCTTCAAATGACGATGAAATCATTATTGAACATGGTCTAGCTGGTAGTGATGAAATTTATTTTGCTCCTCCTGAAGATCTATCTAACCTATCGTTTAATCCGATCGATCCAAAAATTAAAAAAGATATTCGCGATAAAATAGCCGAAGCTAAAAAACTCCGCCAAGCTCAAATGTTGGAGAAAATGAATAACGTAAAAGACGAAGACTTACCGGATGATAACAATAGCGGTGGTGGTACTATTATAATTATGAATTAAGGCTTGTTTGGCTTCTGGCTAGGGTGTTCAACCTACCCTACAAAAGGAAAAATTTCTTCTGTATCTTTTCTTAAAAAATGTAGAAGAAAATACTGCGACCACGCTGTGTCATAGGTATGACCGCAGAGCGGTCACAGTATATTAGCCAAGGTTTGGCGTCAGAGGTTTCGACCGCAGAGCGGTCGCAGTATTTCGAAAAAAATGTATTTATTTAGTAATCAAAAGTTTAAAACAGAATCCTGTATCGCGCGATCGAGTGAAGTAAAATACCAGTCGCCTTTTTACATTCTAACTTTGGTTTTAAGCACGATTATAAGCGCATCAAACTAAGCATACTAAAACGCCCTAAAATGAATCGAGTTCTCTTTAATTTTTCGTTGGCCATGGAAGCCGTTTTTGCTAATAAGCTTAGAACTTTTCTAACCGCGCTCGGTATTATTTTCGGAGTAGCAGCGGTGATTGCCATGTTAGCCATCGGAACGGGCGCTAAACAGTCTATCCTTGCTCAAATGAAATTAATCGGTACCAATAATATTGTGATTAAATCCATTATTCCATCCGGTGAAGATGATCAGGGGGGCGGTAATGTGGGACAAAATAATAAAACACCTTGGACGCCAGGTTTAACATTAAATGATGTAAAGGCCATCAAAAAGATTATTCCTTCCATAGAGAATTTTAGTCCAGAAATGGTTTTAAATACGCCCATCATTCAGTCTGGAAAATTACAGCGCGCAAAATGTGTTGGTATTACCAATCAGTTTTTTGATTTAAATAATTTAGAAATTGCTTTAGGAAATAACTTCCACGAAAAACACATGGAATTTGGTAAACCAGTTTGTATTGTTGGTAAAAGTATTCAATCCAAATTCTTTAGTCAAGACGATCCTATTGGTAAAAAAATAAAATGTGGAAACACTTGGCTAACCATCGTTGGAGTTTTGGAAAAAAGAATAGCCACCAAAGAGAGCTTAGAAAATTTAGGAATTCGAGACTATAATTCTGATGTTTATATTCCAATTACCACGGCCCTACTTCGTTTTAAAAATAGAGCATTTATTAGCAAAGAAGATATTTCAGACGGCGATGACGATGAGGATGAAAACGCTAATGCACAACAACAAAATTACCACCAATTAGATCGGCTCGTTCTCCAAGTTAACGAATCAAATACCTTACAAGCGAGCGCTGATATTTTAGGACGGATGCTAAAAAGAAGACATCAAGGCGTCATTGATTATGAAATAGAAGTTCCCGAATTATTATTGCAACAACAGCAAAAAACACAAGACACTTTTAATTTTGTCTTAGCCGTCATCGCAGGCATTTCGCTCTTAGTCGGTGGTATCGGAATTATGAATATTATGCTGGCCTCCGTATTAGAACGAATCAAAGAAATCGGTCTTCGTCGTTCTTTAGGTGCAACTCAAACAGATATCATTTTACAATTTCTTTTTGAAGCCATCTTTATCAGTTTGATTGGTGGAATCATCGGCATAATCTTAGGCGTTTCAGCAGCCAACACGATTGCAGCTTCGGCAGATATTCCAACAGTGGTTTCCTCTTGGTCCATTGTTTTATCCTTTGGTGTAGCCGCTTCGGTCGGTTTAGTATTCGGTCTCTTTCCAGCAAGAAAAGCAGCGCTACAAGATCCGATAAAAGCATTGAGGAGTGATTGATTTGTTTAGAATAAATGACAAATTAGAGAAGAGAAGATTTGTTGCTTAGCCATTGGACTTCAATCTACTCTATAAGTGCGAAAAATTTCTTCTGCAAGTTTTGATGTTAAAATCGAAATTTAATGAAGATTAGCAGTTATCAAAATTTAATTAATGAAAGGATTCTCGTTTTGAGAAATGGTCCGACCTTTAGCTTTTTTCCATTCGGTGCATTAATAAAATGTCTTAAAACGGATACTGTATGAGCTAAACAACAGTTAATTAAAAATGAATGATTGATAATCAATACTTTAAAAATGAAAAAAGAATGCTAAAGCGAGTTTATCCGTTTTGATATTTTATTAGAAGTGCCGAATTCGAAAAATGCTACAGGCGGCAGATTTTTTGTTTCGTTTTTTTTCTGCCAAAAAAATGAACAGAAAAAAAGTAAAACAAACAATTTATATAATTTGCAAACTGTCTAAAACAAAGAAAATCTAGCAGTTTTTTCTGCTAACTGAACACCCTAAACATTAGTTTACTTTTAACTTGATTCAGGCAATTTACTAGAAACTATTATTTTATTAAAAGAAACATCTTCATGAAAAACCATTCCTACATTTTCCTTTTCCTATGTCTCTCCTTCAGTCAACTTTCGGCTCAACCGAGCACCATGAATTTAAGCTTAACAGAAGTAATAGAGATGGCGCTAGGAACTGCTCCAGATGTACAAATTGCCAATACTAAATTGAGTACCAACTACTGGTTAAATCAATCTTTTTTAGCGAATTACAAACCCGAAATTAGTTTTTTTGGAGATCTACCAAATTTCAATCGAAGTATCCGAGAAATCACGTTGCCGAGTGGAGAACAAAGTTTTATTCCAAGTTCATTTATGAGCAATTCTATTGGATTCCGATTGTCACAAGATATTGCCGCAACAGGCGGAAGTGTATTTGCTTCGACCAGTGTAGAGCGATTAGATATTTTCAGAACAGACATCAATCCTAAATCCACCTCTTATCTCTCCACCCCTATCGTGGTTGGTTTTAATCAACCGTTTTTTGGTTTTAATAATTTAAAATGGGAAAAGAAAATTCAGCCTTTACGCTATAATGAAGCGATTCGAGAATATAGTGAAGAAATGCAAATGGTCGCCTACGATGCCGCTAGTTTTTTCTTTGAAGTTTTTATTTCTCAAATAAATATGGAAGCGGCTAACCGAAATAAAATGAATGCAGATACGTTATTTTCGATTTCACAAGGAAGATATAGTGTAGGCCGAATTGCAGAAACGGAATTGCTACAAATTGAATTAGGAGCGATGAATTCTGATACGGAATTGGCGGAGGCTACTTTAAATTTACAATCTAATACAGAAGGATTACGGAATTTTTTAGGGATTAAAAATGGGGTTAAATTTGATTTGATTGCACCAGATAAAATTCCTGATTTTCAAATTGACGCGAATACCGCCTTAGAACATGCTCGAAAAAATCGAAGTAAAACAATTGAATTTCAACGCAGATTAGAACAAGCAGAACAAGCAATTGCACAAGCAAAAGGCGCCAATGGCCGAAGCATTAATTTATTTGGTCGTTTTGGTTTAAGCCAAACAGGTAAAAGTCTTGGAGATGCCTACAATAGTCCAAGGGACCAAGAACAAATCTCTTTAGGTATTGAAATTCCCATCGCAGATTGGGGAAAAGCAAAATCTCGAATGGAAATTGCCCTATCAAATCGCGAACTAGAACGAATGAATATTGAACAGGAACGGATCAGCTTCGAACAAGAAATATTACTACGAGTCAACCAATTTGATTTGATCAGAAGACAAGTTGCCCTAGCAGGTCGCGCATACGATGCTTCCAAAAAACGAGAAGAAATCACCCGTAAAAGATATTTCATCGGAAAAATCGGAATCACAGATCTTAACCTCGCTATCCGGGAACAAAATGAAGCTCGTACAAAACACATGACCGCCCTCCGCGCTTTTTGGTTGGCCTACTATGAACTAAGAAATTTGACTTTATATGATTTTGAAAAAGGACAAAGCTTGGTTAGGGAGGTGGAATAGGATAATAATTTCGAATTTTGAATGTGGAATTTTGAATATTTCTCTTTTGACGTGTAAACGAACAATCCCCTCTATTTACCTCCAACAGTCAAAAATGACCAAAATTTGTCTCAATCCCTAAACAAAGTTTTGTCAATTTTTGATTTTTCTCCCTTTAGGGCCCGGGGCAAAAAAAATCAAAAATTATCAAACGGGATCTTAGCAATAAATTAAAAATTTTGAATGTGCAATTTTTGATTTTTCTCCCTTTAGCGCCCGGGGCAAAAAAAATCAAAAATTATCAAACAGGATCTTAGCAAATAAAATTACCTATCTTTGACCTCAGATTAAACACCAACTACCACCAATATTCCAATTCAAGAAAACCAAGTTATCCTATGCGTATCAACGGCCATTCTCATTTACTCCCCTATCCTGAGCAGATTCCTTCATTTATGAAAGAAAAAGAGATTTTCTGGATTGATGAAAAGCGGGAATTTATGCTCCAAAAGAACTGGAAAAGACCGATTACAGATAAGAGTTTCTTCTTACATGAAAAACTCGAGTGGATGGAAAATAGTGGACTTGATCATGCGGTTGTACTAAATTTGTCTCAATTGTATGGAAACGGACTACGATTAGAGGAAATGAAACAAGTACTTCGGTTTCAAAATGATTTTAATGCCAAAGTCCAACATGATTATCCAGATAAATTTACGACGGGTTTTGTGGTTCACTGCGGATATACCCGCGGGGCGCTGTGGGAAATTGAACGCTGTGTAGAAGAATTGGGGATGCGGGTTTTATGCTTGCCGACGCATTATATGGATTCTATCGGCACTTGGCGTTGTATTTTTGATGAAGAAATTGAACCGATCTTAGAATTGGCCAACCACTATAAATTGGCCATCGAAATTCATCCTTATGATGGAGAGAAATTTATCAAACTTGAAAATACCGCTTGGCGATTTCACCTCGTCTGGATGCTAGCACAATGTGCCGATGCCTACCACTTCTTCACCTTAAATGGCTATCAAGAAAAATACCCAGAAATTCGCACTTGCTTTGCCCACGGAGGCCAACTAGCACAAATCAACCTCGGTCGTAGAATTCAAGGATTCGATGGTCGACCAGACTTATTTAAAGGAAAAATCCATCCTCGAAAAGCAGTCGGTCATTCTAATATCTTCTTCGATACCTTGGTACACGATACCGACTCCCTAGAATTGATGATTCGACGAAACGGCACCGATCAGATTTTTGTCGGACTAGACGACCCCTACCCACTCGGCGAAATGAACAGCGAAGAACAATCTTCTTACCCTGGTAAATTACTAGACCTCGCACTAGAAAGAAAAATCATCAACGAAACCCAATATAAACAAATGTGGAAGTCGAATGTCGAGCGTTGGTTGGGGCATGAGATCGTTCTTTCGAGTTAAAAATATTGGATATTGAATGTTCAATATTGGATATTCAATATTTTCTCTTCTAACGGGTTTGCTTGGTAAAAAACTAGAATAGAAGACCCACGATAAAGATATACACCCCAGAAGAGACATTATTAATTTTTCATTAAATCATTATTAATTACCTCACTACTGACGTATGACGTTAAACGATCGAGTGTCTCTGCGCCTCTGCGAGACAAAAACAAAAATAAGATTTTCACAAAAGAAGAGACATTATTAATCCTTCATTAAACCATTATTAATTACCTCACTACTGACGGATCACGTTAAACGATCGAGTGTCTCTGCGCCTTTGCGAGACAAAAACAAAAATAAGATTTTCACAAAAGAAGAGACATTATTAATTATCTCACCCTTAGATCCACCCCCCAATATGCTCCCGAACCGTTTTCCGAGTATCCTTATCCTTTAACTTACCATTTTCGATCAGCCCGCCTACGCTAGAATAAGGCATTTGTGTAGGATGAACGTACATTCCAAGGTGCATCAAGATATGCGATAGATGATCCATTCCTCGAAGATTTCCAGCGCGACCCGTTGCGATGCCAGCGAGCAGTGCCTGCTTTTGAAAAAAGGTTTCTTTACATTGGTTGATAGAAAGCGCATCAATAAAATATTTTAAGATTCCGGGAAAACTTCCATTGTATTCTGGACTGACAAATACTAGATGCTCGGCTGGAAGCAGATATTCCTTTTGGAGTTGTCGGATTTTATCGTGTTGAGTGTCTGCTTGATACATTCCCGTAGGCGTGGTGATTTCGTTTAGCGCCGTAAGAGAAAGAAATTTTACTTCCTTTTTTGATTTTTTCTTAAGTTCTTGAAAATAGTATTTGGCGAAGATGGCGGTGTTAGAATTAGGCCGATTGGTCGCTGAGATGATGGTGGTCATAGGGGGAGTTTGAATTTTATTTCTGAAAACAAAGCAAGACGCAGCTTTTCTAAGGTAAAAGTAGGAAATTAAATAGATTGCGTGAATCTTGTCCAGAGAATTCTAATTTAAACTTCAAAAAGTTATATAAAAAATGTATTATCAAAAGTATTATTTATTGGTTCTTTTCTCGCTTTTGTATGCTACTTCATATCAAGGATAAACCTTAATAAGAAAAATTGAATAGATTCATCTAACTATAATGAAAATCACCCTTTATCTGGTCCAAAAATGAAGTTTCTAAAGGAAAATAAGGCTATTACTTGAAGGTACCAGTTTAAAAAACTTATTTTATATTTCACTTTAAAAGTATTACTTTTGCATTAAACAAAAAAAATAAAAATGAAATTTAAGGCACTCCTTGTTTTTATGTTATTCGGACAATTTCTATCTGCTCAGATTTTCACAGAATTTCCCTTAGAAATTCCTTTCGATGATGGTGATCTCGCAAAAATGGCTATCGGAGATTTGGATGGTGATAATGATCAGGATATTATACTTGTGGGAGATGAAAATTTTTCAAGTACAGAAGTCTATCTTAATGATGGTTTAAATAATTTTACTGAATTAACGAATAGTGGTTTTGAAGATATAAACAATGGTTCCATCGCAATGGCAGATGTGGATGGCGATAATGATCTTGATGTGTTAATAAGTGGAGAAATTCAGTTTGATTTCACATCAAAATTATATCTCAATGATGGACAAGGAAATTTTACTGAAATGCTCAATCTTCCTTTTGAATCGGATTTTTTTACTTCAATTGTTTTTGCGGATGTAGATGGTGATAATGATCCCGATCTTTTTCTATCCGGATTTTATAACTCAAAACTTTATATAAATGATGGGGCTGGTAATTATACGGAATCAACTAGTTCAACTTTTGAAGATGTACTAGGTTCAGCCAGCTTTGCTGACATAGATGGCGATGCGGATCAGGACTTATTGATCATTGGATTTTCCAATTCAAACGGACTCATTACAAAGCTATATATAAACGATGGACAAGGAATATTTTCCGAGGTATTAGATACCCCTTTTGAAGGCCTTATTTATGGTGCCATTGGGTTTGCGGATATAGATGCTGATGGAGATCAAGATATCTTATTAAGTGGAGATACCGATATTTCTAACCCTGATCCTAAAACTCAATTATATATTAATGATGGACTCGGTAATTTCACCGAAATGCAAAACACGCCATTTGAAGGTACGACAAATAGTTCGATTGTTTTTGTAGATACAGATGGGGATAATGATCAAGATGTTTTAATTGGAGGGTTAGTTAGTGGTGACTATATTCTAAAGCTCTTTATTAATGATGGACTGGGCAACTATACCGAAATGATGAATACTCCTTTTGAGGGTGCCCAATTTATATCAATTGGAGATTTTAATGGAGACAACGCACCAGATATTCTATTAACAAATCCAAATAGCGCAAAGGTTTATCTAAATGATGGAGCAAGTAATTTTACGATTGTTGATATACCATTTGAAAAAGTAGAAATTGGTTCAATCGCTTTTGCGGACATAGATGGAGACAACGATCAAGATTTAATGATAACTGGGATAAACGGATCTCTTGTCGATATTACTAAATTATATACAAACGATGGACAAGGTAATTTTACTGAAGTACTAAACAACCCTTTTCAAGTAGTAAGATTTGGAGCTATTGC
>JALZUU010000402.1 GCA_023300665.1 Saprospiraceae bacterium
ATTAGAAGTTGGAGAATTTTCTCAGTTCTTAGACAATTTTGGACTTTTTAAACACCTTCTTAGCCTAAAAAAGGTGGTGGGGTATTTTTAAACATGCCTATCCATTCATTTTGTAAGGAAGAATCAAAAAATAATAGCCAGGTAGACTTTGGGGTACCTAGCTCGGTGGTTACTCTTTGAATCAAGGGGACAGCGTCTTTAAAATTATGAAGTGCAAAATCAATATATTGGTATCGATATCCCGTTCCGCTTCCTATTACGCTTCCAAAACCATGATCGAGTAAGGTCTCATTAAGTTGCTTTTCAATCTCTGTTTTTAGTTCAAAAAAAGATTCTTCATGCATAAAATTACCATCCATTTTTAAATAACAAAAGGTCTCTCCTAGTCTAGAATAGTTTTCAGAATAAAAAGAATGTCCTTTTTGTGCATTGGTCCATAAGTCGGTATTCATGGTTCGAGCAATATACAGATCCTGTTGCAATGGGTAATCTTCTGCTTCTTTGGGCTCTAACTCAAACAGGGTCCAATCGCCATTTTCTGAAAAAGTATAATATGGATGGTCGGGTAATTGATTTTTGATGAGGACCATCTGTGTATCTACATAGGTTTTTAGATCTAAAAGTGGAAGCAACTGTCGATCATCATTAGGCAATTCTAATATTTCTATGATTCCAATCCATTTATTCAATATTTCTTCCCCTAATAAGGCTTCTAAAGTAAAAAAAGCTTGATTGACGGCCAAATTATATAGAGAGCTATCTTCCGTAATTCCAGGGTAATAAAAAGAGAGTTCTAAGTTATGTTCGACTGATTGTTTTCCAGAGAATTGTAGATCCAAGAGCGGCTCTCCTGATTTTATAAGGATGGTTTTTTGACATTCTGCATAAGAAATTGGCTGACGATATGAGTAAAACAACCAATTTTCTAGTTTTGGGGCCCGCTCAAGTAACCTATCCACCAAAGGTTTTAATTCTAAATCATCTTCTGGTGTCAAAACCAGCTGATACTTTTTTGTTTCCGTATCATAACCAAATTCCCAAGCAATATCTACTATTTTAGATTGTAGATGTTCTTCCATAAATTTACTTAGAAAATCAGCATTTCCAGACTTTAATTCCTTGCCTAATGCTTCGCGATGTTGGTAAAAGGCAATCCACCAATTACTCATCTGATCTTCCCAGTGACTTCGTAAGGTGCCATCCTCAGCTCCAAAAGATTCCGCGTATTTCCACCTTAATTGTTCCATATTTTCTAATATCCGAAAGCATTTTTATAATTGACAAATATACTTAATGGTGAGGTAATTTTTTAGCAAAAAAAATTATTAACCTAGAAGCTGTTTAAGAATTTTGAAAATTAAACTACGAATTATACTTATTGACTTAAAGAAGGAGTTCCTATGGCTTCTAACATTCTAAAACTAGTACCTTGCACAGAGACTTAGTAGGTGTAGGAAGGATGTTATTTTTATGTCAAAGAAAAGTAAAAAATATTTTAGCTAAACTATATAATATTTCTCCTTCTACTTGCTTACCTTTACCCACAAAACATCAAAGTTACCATGTCAAAAGACGAGAATAAAGATAAAGCGCTTGGTGGGAATTTTAAATTGCGAGGACTAAAGGTTTTTGGCTCAAAGGAAAACCTACATCATAATGAAAAAAAGTACCGATTAGTATATGATGCTCAAGAAGCTAAATATATTTATTGTGAGCTTTCTTTTTTCAATAAATTATTTGATGAATTAGAATGGATTGCTCATATCCGTTTTGTTTGTAAAGACAAAATCTCTCAAAAAGAAATCTGTACCCTTCAAAAAGAAGTCCCAGTCCTAAAAGATAAAAATATCGTTTATGTCCGAGAAGGTTGGGGCACGCCTAAAACCGGCTGGTGGAAACCAGGTTCTTATATCTGGGAAGTATACCTAGAAGACGAACTAGTAGGAATCACGCCATTTCATATTGTTTCTGGTGGTCTGGTAGAAGAGGAAAATAACCCTTATTTCGACCTTCAAGAAATTAGATTATTTGAAAGTGCCGCCAAAGGTCTTCCCAAAGAAGAACGGGTATATTTAAACAGTTTCAACGCAGCCACTACTCGCTACGTCAACGTAGAATTAAAGATTAAACTGCTTCAAGAACATCCAATCGAGTTCCCATTAGAACTCCAATTTAATTTCTACAATGATGCTGGTCAGCAAAAAGCGTTCATGTCTTATTATAAAGAAATTAGATCACTCTCTGACACGTTCTTACTTGATACAGGTTATGGAGCCGATACTCCAGGGTATTGGTTTGAGGATAAATATACTTTGGAGGTGATCTTTATGGATGAACTAATTGCCGTTGTTCCTTTCGAAATAGGAAAAGAAGAACTTATAAATTCCGATCCGCTTAATTATCTAAAAACAAAGACAGCTGCTGGCTCCCATAAAGCCATTAATAAGTCTGATGTTAAATTAAGTTTCGAAGAAGCCAAAACAGAACTAGATCAATTGATCGGTTTAGATTCTGTAAAAACACAAATTAATGAACTTGCGAGCTACTTACAATTCTTAAAGATTCGACAAGAAAAAGGTTTGGAAGATTCACAAAAGATCAACCTCCATAGTGTCTTTGTTGGTAACCCTGGAACTGGAAAAACCACTGTTGCCAATATGCTTGGGAAAATTTACCAAAGCCTAGATCTTTTACCACATGGAAAGGTCCACGAAGTTGGTAGAGCGGATCTGGTTGGAGAATTTATCGGTCAAACTGCTCCCAAGGTAAAAAAAGCACTCGATCAGGCCAGAGGTGGCATCTTATTTATTGATGAAGCTTACGCGTTGACTAATCGTGGAGATGACAACAAAGATTTTGGTCGTGAAGTAATTGAAGTACTTTTAAAGGAGCTTTCAGATGGCGACGGGGACGTGGCCATTATTTTTGCAGGTTATCCTAAAGAGATGACCCAATTTTTAAATAGTAACCCTGGTTTAAATAGTCGTTTACGGAATGTGATTCATTTCCCGGATTATTCACCAGATGACCTGATGGAAATCGCAGAATATACTGCTCAAAAAAGAGGAGTGCTCATGGGCGAGAAGGCTCGCGAAATCATGCACAAAAAATTAGTAGAAATATATCGTAATCGAAACAACCAATTCGGAAATGCTCGTTTTGTCAATGGAATTATTGATGAAGCCAAACAAAATCTGGCCATCCGAATTATGAGAAATCATGATAAGATTGACGAACTTCCTGCTGAAAGTCTTTCTGAAATTTTGCCGGAGGATATTACGAAGACCTTCCCAACTGCTACGCAAGAACTAGATCTTTTACCAATTGATGATGCACTACTCAATGACGCACTCACTCAATTGCATGCACTAGTCGGACTAGAAGAAATCAAAAAAGAGGTAGACGAAATTAGCAAGCTGGTTCGATACTATCGTGAGATTGGTAAAGATATTCGTAAAGCCTTTTCTATTCATACTGTTTTTACGGGAAATCCGGGCACAGGAAAAACCACTATCGCCAGATTACTAGTGCAAATTTATAAAGCACTTGGTATTCTTGAGCGAGGACAAATGATCGAAGTAGATCGCCGATCTTTGGTCGCTGGTTTTGTGGGTCAAACGGCTATTAAAACTTCTGAAAAAATTGACGAAGCAATTGGAGGTGGATTGTTCATTGATGAAGCTTATGCGCTTAGTTCTGGAGGAGCGAATGATTTTGGTCGCGAAGCAATAGAGACTTTACTCAAACGAATGGAAGATCAACGAGGACAATTTATGGTCATCGTAGCAGGCTACCCAGATGAGATGCAAAAATTTATTGAAGCCAATCCAGGATTGATGTCTAGGTTTGATAAACAATTTAATTTCCCAGATTATAACCATCCTGAATTACTTGCCATCAGTAAATTGATGTTTACCATGGAAGGTCTCGAAATGGAGAAAAAAGCCGAAGCACATTTGGTTTTATATATTGAAAAACTATTAGGTAGAAAGCATAAATATTTCGGTAACGCTCGAACCATGCGAAAAATCGTTCAAGAAACCATTCGTCGCCAAAACCTACGCATGGCGGAGATTCCCGCAGAAAAACGAGTACCTAAACTAATTGGTAAGGTAACCCTAGCAGATATCAGCAGCTTTGAACTAATGGAATCGGACGTTGAAGAACGACAAGGTATTGGTTTTAGAAATTAATAAAGCCAAACGGAAACATCATTTCTTTTTTTGAAAAAATATTATGAAAAAACAAGTTTATACAACGATTCATTACGAATCTTATTTAGGGCTAGATAAAATTTTGGACGCCCAAAATTTACGAAGCGCAGAACTCCAAGAAGAACCAGCACACGATGAGATGCTTTTTATTATTACCCATCAGGCTTACGAACTTTGGTTTAAACAAGCCATCCACGAACTTGGCTCTATCGTCGATATGTTTGATAGGAATAACGTCAATGAACGCAGCCTTGGTACAGCAGTAGCTCGTCTAGGACGTGTCGAAAAAATATTTAAGTTATTGCTCGAACAGATTCCAATTATGGAAACCATGACGCCTTTAGAGTTTCTTGATTTTCGAAAATATCTTTTCCCAGCTTCTGGCTTTCAGAGTTTTCAGTTTAGACAAATTGAAAATTTAATGGGACTAGAAACAAAACAACGAATGACTTACGCAGGTCACCATTATGCGGCTTTTTTCACCAAAGAACAACAAGAAAAACTAAAGGCAATTGAAGACGGAAATAGTTTGTTTGAAGCTGTTGAAAATTGGTTAGAAAGAACGCCTTTTCTAAATTTAGGAAAATGGAATTTCTTAGAAAAATATCGGGGTGCGGTAGAGCAAATGGTCAGTAAGGAAGCTGCCGCCATTCGTGCTTCAGATTACCTAAGTGATAAAGATAAGGAGATGCGTCTTCGAATGATGGGCAATACTGACACTTATTTTAAAAGTATTTTGGATAAAGAAGTTCATAAAACCTTAGTAGAAGAAGGCAAACAACGACTTAGTTACGATGCCACTTTAGCAGCCCTTTTTATTAGTTTATACAATGAAGAACCGATTCTACAACTACCTTATCGTTTTCTAATTTCCTTGATGGATTTAGATGGATTATTGACCGAATGGCGTTACCGACACGCACAAATGGTTTTAAGAATGTTGGGTAGAAAAGTAGGGACCGGTGGATCTTCAGGACATGATTATTTAAACAAAACAGCGGTTAAACATCCGATCTTTAATGATTTACATAATATTTCAACTTTATTAATTCCAAGATCAGAGTTACCTCCACTGACGGATGCTGTCAAACGAGGATTGGGATTTTGGCATGAGGCCCAAGAGTAAGCGTAAGTTTACCCATATTCAAAAATAGGTAGTTATGGAATAATATGGTTCGGCTAACGCCATATTATTCCCATCGGAGATTTGTTCAAAATACAACTTTTACATGCAAAGAATTCTCAATCAAATCAATAATGAATTTCGGGCTCCTACGACAAAGAAATATTTACCGGTTTACGATCCTTCTCGAGGAATTCCTTATGCAGAAGTGCCAGATTCAAATGAAGAAGATTTAGAAGCTGCCATCACTGCTGCCCATGCTGCTTTTCCTGCTTGGTCTGCTACCACTCCAAAAGAGCGACATGATCTTTTGGTAAAACTAGCAGACTTGATTGATCAAGAATTAGAGGCACTTGCCAAAATAGAGTCCATCGATAATGGCAAACCACTTTCGTTAGCCAAAGCAGTAGACATTCCGCGTGCCGCCAGTAATTTTCG
>JALZUU010000403.1 GCA_023300665.1 Saprospiraceae bacterium
GTTGAATCGTTGAATCGTTGAATCGTTGAATCGTTGAATCGTTGAATCGTTGAATCGTTGAATCGTTGAATCGTTGAATAATTTATGAATTTCCTCTAAGTTTTTAAAAAAAATTAAAAAACATAACAGTATATAGGCGAAAAATTAAACACTATAAAAACGTAGTTATAAAATGGCTTTTAACTAACTTTTCAATCATTTTACAAACCCAATTAACAAATTAAAAACCTCTTTAAATCAAATCAACAATTCAACAATGAGCCTACTCTAAAAAGCCTAAAATCAAAAGATCTAGAATACATTTAATAATACTTATATACTTAAATTGTTCACGCTAAAAGATATACACGTAAGAAGGTCTCTGCGTCTCCCGAAGCAAGTACGGGACAGGTTCTGCGAACTCTGCGAGAAAAACACTTTTTAGAGTAAACTCAACAATTCAATAACCATCATCAAATCACCTCCGCCACCACAAAAATACTCCCACAAATCAAGATAACATCCCCTTTATTAGCCTTTCTTTTCGCAGCAGCCAATCCTCTTCTTACGGAAGTATAAGCTTTGCCATTTAGTTGAAATTCAGCGGCAGCTTTCTGTAATTTAATCGCGTTAAATCCTCTTGGAATATCTGCTTTTACGAAGTAGTAAACAGCATCATTGGGCAAATAAGGAAATACTTTTTCTACCGCTTTATCACTGACCGTACCGAAAACAATATGTAGCTTTTTATAAGATATTTTTGCCAATTTTTGGTTGGGAAAGATATTTTTCAGACCTGCTTCATTGTGCGCACTATCGGCAATAATCAATGGGTTTTGATCCAATTGTTGCCAGCGACCTAAGAAGGTAGTGGTTTTCTTTAAATTGGAAAAACCTTTTTTAATCGTCGGTAAATCAAGGACGGGAATTGATTTATCTTTCAGCGAATTTAAGACGTCAAAAGTCATCAAAGCCGTTCCAATATTTTTGGTTTGATAAAGACCATGAATATTCACTGGGAGGTTAGAATCCCAAACTACTCCATTCTTTTTTATGGTATAAAAACTATTTTTCAAAGTCTCTTTTTCTAAAACGACTTCATAGTTTTTTTGCTCATTGGCTACAAATAATTTGGCCTTTTCGCTTTTAGCTTTTTCTTTAAAAATGGTAAATACTTCTCGTTGTTTTTCTCCAATGACCACTGGAACTTTAGCCTTAATAATTCCCGCCTTTTCTCCTGCAATTTTCGGTAAAGTATCTCCTAAAAACTGTTGATGATCAAAACTAATATTGGTAATGACAGAAACCATTGGGGTAATAATATTTGTTGAATCCAGCCTTCCGCCAAGCCCTGTCTCGATGATGGCAATATCTACTTTTTCTTTCGCAAAATAATCAAAGGCCAAGGCCACGGTAATTTCAAAAAAAGAAGGACCAATTTTTCTAATTTCAGTCTTATGATGGGCGACAAAATTCACAACCTGTTTTTTCTCAATGTATGTTCCATTTATTTTTATTCGCTCTCTAAAGTCTCGATAATGTGGAGAAGTATATAACCCAACTTTTAATCCTGCCGCTTGTAAAACACTTGCCAAAAGATGTCCCGTTGAACCTTTTCCATTCGTCCCAGCTAAATGAATACATTTTAGTTTTTGATGAGGATTTCCGAGGTAATCACAAAACTTAAGAATATTGCCCAAGTTTTTTTTAAAAGCAGCGGGGCCCGTCCGTTGAAACATCGGTAATTGAGTATATAAATAGGAAAGCGTTTCTTTATAATTCATCTTGTAAGTTGTCTTTTCTTTTGGCAAAAATAAAAAACCCGAAGCGATTACTTCGGGTTTTTTATTTGAATTGCGGATAAGTTTAAAAAAAAGCCTAAATGCTTTTTTATTGAACTTTAAAATTAATCTTTATCGTTCCACATTGAGATTCACGGTCTGTTTTATCAAACTTATATCCTTTTGCGCCATCTACCGCTTTTTTAATCAAATTTGCATTAGAAGTAGTCGATCCAGACTGGGTGTATTTTGCGCTAGTAACGTTCCCTTCTGAGTCTACACAAACCTTCACATTAACCACTCCCGTATTTTGAGAACGGTCTTGAATTCTTGGCTTTTTTACAATTTTTCGTCCAGAAATTCCACCACCTAGCACCCCGTTTCCAGTACTGATCCCTTCTAAGGCTTCACCACCAGGATCTCCATTCGTTTGTCCTTGATTTCCTGGCGTGTTTCCGTCACCACCTCCGGTTCTACTTCCAGCCGTACGACCTAGATTACGGTATTTTTCTGCCTCCGCAGCTTTGGCATCTGCAATTCTTTTTGCTTCGGCTGCCTTAGCGTCTGCGATTCTTTTTGCCTCCGCTTTTGCTTTGGCAACTTTATCCTGCTTTGCTTTCTCTTCTGCTTCTGCAGCACGACGTGCATCTTGTAATTTTTTCTCAGCCGCTTCTTTTGCCTTTGCCTTTTCTTCTGCAATGGCTCGTTCTTTAGAGTTTTTATCTGTTTGAACCTCCTTTTGCGGTTTCTTAACAGGAGCAGGCTTCTCTTTAGGTTTTGTTTCTTTTTTAGGCTTTTCTTCCTTAATTGGCTCCTCAGGTACATCCGCTTCCACAGGCTCTGCATCCGCCGTTACTGGAGGTGCAGTAGCAATATCTGCTCCACCAGATTCTCCTACATCTGGGTCACCAAATGCCACTAAAACACCTGCTTGACCAGGAGGTGGATCGGGAAAAGTGAGCAAAGGCAGGATGGCCAATATGATCAACAGGACGTGAATTACAGCACTGGTAATCGCGCCTCGTCGTTTATCTTCTTTTTCTTGATGACTTACTGCTGTGTATGACATAGTACGCTGTTTTTGTTCTTAGAAGCTGTTTAAGAATGTTCACAAAAGGTGAGGATAAGTGCTTGATAATGTGGGCGATGCTCATTTTTCTCTGAATAGCCTTAGCTATTGAGATAAA
>JALZUU010000404.1 GCA_023300665.1 Saprospiraceae bacterium
GCTCACCAAGCAATGGTTGATTCCTGAGGTGAAAATGATTGATGCTTTCTACGATGATCCTGGATATATCGATGCTTTTATCCAACGAGGAAAATCATATAACTGGAAAGATTACGACCATGTGCTTTTTAGTTATCATGGATTGCCAGAACGGCAAATTACCAAAGGAGATGATTGTGGGCATTGCTTAAAAAAAGACTATGAATGCTGTAATACGATCACGGATGTAAACCGACTCTGTTATACTGCCGGTTGTGCTGAAACTACCCGAGGCATCGTCAAAGGCCTAGGAATTCCAAAAGAAATGTGGACCCAATGTTACCAATCTCGCTTAGGACGTGATCCGTGGGTACAGCCTTATACGAGCGATATCATCGAAAAATTAGCCAAAGAAGGGAAGAAAAAAGTACTCGTTTTTTGCCCAGCCTTTATCTGTGATTGTCTCGAAACAACGATTGAAATCAGTGATGAATATCAAGAAGAATTTGAAGAAGCAGGTGGAGAACATCTTCAATTGGTCGAAGGACTCAACGATCACCCTCGCTGGTTTCAAGCGGTAGAAGATATGATTCGAGCAAAATTGAACGATGGATCAACGGTAGATTCGGCAAAGGTGGATGCTAAAATTCCTAATGCTTTTTAGACGACAAATTGCTAAGTAATAAACCTTTTTTCAGAGCGTTTAAGGGATGTTCTAACAACTATTACTTCTATTTTAATGTTCTACCGAAAAATCAACTCAATACTATGAAATATTTTTTGCTCACCCTTACACTCCTTTTTGCTACGTTCATGCTTTCTGCACAAACCATCCTTGGAGAGTGGGAGACTTATGATGATAATACCAATGAAAAGAAAAGTATCGTTGAAATATTTGAAAAGAACAATATCTACTATGCTAAGATAAAAGAAGCATTTATGATAGCACCAAATGCTACTTGTGAAGAATGTAAAGGAGATAGAAAAGGTCAACCTATCATCGGTCTTCAGGTGATCGAAGGATTGAAAAAAAAGGGAGAAAGCTACGAAGGTGGAACAGCCCTCGATCCCGAATCAGGAAAAATCTATAAATGTTATATGCAATTAGAATCTGCAGACAAACTTAAAGTCAGAGGATATATCGGATTTTCACTCTTAGGACGAACCCAGTATTGGAAAAGAAAGACGTAAGGCTAAGCAATAGCTTCTTTAAGACTTTACACTTCAATTTATCTACACAAAAGCATTCCTCGAATTTTTGCGAGGAATGCTTTTGTATATGGCTAAACGACTCACTGGACAAATAGTCCTGCTTTCCTAAAAAAGTCTTAAATTTGGGATCTCTAAACTAAGGAGCAAACTACTTATCACCAAACTTGACCTCCCAACATGACTTTTGATCAAATAATGGACACCTTAAAAGCTCGGAATTTCCGACCCGTCTATTTTCTCCATGGAAAAGAGTCTTACTTTATTGATCAAATCTCAGATTATATCGAACGCAATGTACTCACCGAAGCGGAGCGTTCTTTCAATCAAACTATTCTCTACGGAAAAGATACAGAATACAAAAACCTACGCGATATCATTTCTCGTTATCCGATGATGGCAGAGCGACAAGTTGTTATTCTTAAAGAGGCGCAAGAGATGAAAACCCTCTCTGAACTAGCTACTTATCTTGAAAACCCAGTACCCACCACCTTATTGGTTATTTGCTACAAGCATAAAAAATTTGATGGACGGACTAAGTTTGGAAAATTGGTCAAAAAACAAACGGCTATGCTCGAAACCAAACCCATCTATGATAACCAAATGCCGGATTGGATTACGAGTTTTCTAAAAAGAAAAAAATTAGAGATCAGTGCCAATGCTGCTCAACTGACCGCCGAATATCTAGGAACGGATTTATCGAAAGTAGCCAATGAACTTGATAAACTAGCCATCAATGTTCCGAAGGGAACCAAAGTTTCTGTCCAACATATTCAAGATAATATTGGAATCAGTAAAGATTATAATGTTTTTGAATTGCAAAAAGCACTCGGATTGCGACAAATTCTCAAAGCCAACCGAATTGTAAATTATTTTATTGCCAATCCAAAACAGCATCCATTGGTCATGGTCATTCCTGCGCTCTATAATTATTTTAGCAAATTATATCTGCTCCACCATCTTCGAGGCGCTTCTGACCAAGAAATTCAAAAAACCTGTTCTATCGGTTCTTCTTATTTTATTAAAGAATACAAAGCCGCCGTTCGCCAGTATCCATTCCCCAAAATCAAAGAAATAATCAGCCTGCTCAGTGAATATGACCTCCGAGCCAAAGGAGTAAAAAATCATTCTACCGATAATGGTGCTTTATTAAAAGAACTCGTTTTTAAGATTTTGCACTAAGTAAATTCCCCTAGAATTCTCCAGAAAGCCTCATAAAATCCAATATATTTGCGCTCCATGCAGCGCTTACCCCAATTTACCACTCTATAGAGCATAAGCAATTAAAGTAAATAGGTTAGACCTTCTGGTACCGGGAGGTCCAACTTTTTTAGTTATTTTTGAGAATAGTATGGTTTTTGAATAAGGTTTGGTTTAAAACCAACTGTAAACATAGCCTGCTATCTTTCATCCTAAATTCATCCTATGAAGTTTTTTGACACATTGATCATTTTGTCAATGATTCTGCTATTTGCAGGAACCTTATCTGCACAAAACTGCCCAGATTTCACTCAAAACAATCTATTACGCACCACCGAGAACTGCCAGACAGGCATTACCGAGTGCCTTCCAATTGACTACGAGTTTGCATTCGAGTACGAATATACCCTTAACGGAACTCCTTTTAATGGGAATCTATCTCCTTGTGGTGGAGTAACCATCGCTGCCTATGATGTATTAGGGATTGCTAGTTATCCAATCAATATTGATTTTTGGGAATTAGATGGATTGGTATTTAATAATTTTATAGTAAATACACCCAATGCACTTGCGGATACCCTAACGATGCTTAGTGGATCCGTTTGGACATTTGATGATATGAGTTTTAAAATTGAAACGACCAACCCACCTGACTCTCTTGGAACCTTAGCTTGGACCGAAATAAATACAGGCTTGGACGCAGCGACCTTCCCAGAATTTAGTTCAGCTAATTCTGAAACAGCATTTGAATTCCCAATCGGAAACCATGTCTTTATTGCCTATAACTTTTTGGAAGATTGTGGAGATACTTTATTAATAGACATAGTTTGTCAGCAAATCACGGACACCTTATTTTTTACCATTCAAGAAGGTCAATCTGATAGTCTATTTTTTGATACATCTAATCTAGGACCGATTGATTATTTCGCGAATGAATGTCCCAATGAAAGCGGCGCTTACGTAGATTTTCAAATCATTAATGGTGCGACTGGCTTATACTTTGAAGGCATTTTACCCGGTACGGAACAAGCATGTATTGTTATGTGTGATGTCGACGGAAACTGTGATACGACTTATGTTTCTGTAACTGTAGAACCAGCAGTGAATTGTGTTGATCCAGTCATTGATTTTGATATCGTCATTGATAAAAACTGTGATGAACCTGGTTCCATTCGAATATTTATGGAAGACCTAACGCAAGATTATGATTTTACTTGGGATAACAATCTACCAAACTCCAGTAATACACCAGATTTAGAAGAAGGAACCTATACCGTAACGATCACCTATGCTGATTCTACACAGCAGTCTTGTTTTACGGTTGCTAGTTATGACGTAGCATTTTTAGACGAATTAGAACCCTACGATTATTCTGTTATTACTGATTGTGATAATAATAATGGCGAAGTTCATTTTACTAATAATGGATTAACTTATACTTGGGACGATGGTTTTGTTGGAGCCGCAAGATTTGATTTAATGTCTGGTATTTACAACGTTTTAGTTAGTAGTAATAATTGTGAAGAAACGGTGACCGTTGAGGTGCCAGAATCAGCGATGGATATTTTAGGATCTGTCAATAATGTATGTGATTCTTTAGGGGCTATATTCGTAGATGTAAGTGGTGGGTTTCCACCTTATACCTTCTTCTGGGATGATGGTGTTATGGGCGCCAATCGTTTTGATGTAGCTGTTGGTGATTATGTCGTTATCGTTACCGACGCGAACGGATGTACAGCTGAAAATAATTTTGTAGTAGTGGATGATTGCGCTTCTAGTACTTGCACCTTCCCGCAGATCACCAATATAATAAAGGTTAATCCGTCTTGTACGGAAACAGGATCGCTGATCGTCCAATTATTGGATAATACAGTGGATTATATTTTTGATTGGTCTCATGGTGGACCTAATAGTGCTATACAAACCGACCTTGATCCAGGAACTTATAATGTCACCATTACTAATATTGATCCTGCCACTGGAGCAGTTTGTACGGCTACGGCAGAATCTACGATATGGAATCTTGATTCATTGAATTTTTTCCTTGTTGAAACGGGTAGTGCTACTTGTGCCGCACCTGGTTTTGCAGAGTATTCTAATCAAGATTATTCCTATTTTTGGAATGACGGTGGTACGGGATATTTACGAGATGATCTATCTCCTGGTATTTATTCAGTGACCATTTCTTCTGCTAATGGAAATTGTGAGACGGTTGATTTTCTAACGATTACAGAGGATAATGGTATTAGCTTTAATCCAGCAGTATCAAACGTTTGTGATACCTTAGGTTCTATTTATTTGTTTAATCCTAATGGAGATTATGATTATCAATGGAGCAATGGAACGACGACTAGAAATCAACCTGAATTAGCAGTTGGAATTTACTCCGTTACGGTTACAAACAGTCAAGGTTGTACGGTTACAGAAACCTACGAGATCGTTGATGATTGTCCAAGTTCTAATTGTATTGAACCAGTACTTGACGTATTTATTACCAATCCTTCTTGTTTAGAACTTGGTTTGATTGATGTTCAGGTAGAAAATATGACCAGTCCAAATATTTCTTATCAGTGGTCGAATGGTTATGATATGCCGATGATCATAGATGTACCTGCTGGTTCTTATACCGTAACGGTTTCTGATACAGATCCAGTGACCGGAGATTCTTGTTTTACGGTTGAAACTTTCGTTTTATTTTTAGAAGACTCTTTAGATTTTTCTATAAACAATATTACAGCTGCAACTTGTGGAACACTTGGAAGTGTTGAATTTTCTAATCCAACCCTACAGTATATTTGGAGTGACGGGGTAATTGGACAAGAGCGAAATGACTTAGCTCCGGGAGATTATGTTGTTACGGTTACCAATAGTCAGGAAACTTGTCTCGATCTAAGTTTTATCACAATCACAGAAGTTAATGATCTTGTGATTTCTGCTATTGTTTCGAATGTTTGTGATACGTTGGGTTCTATATATATGAATGTTGTTGGAGGTGTTTGGCCATATACTTATGAATGGAGTAATGGAACGATTACGCAAAATCAACCAGAAATAGCTGAAGGAACTTATACTGTTACGATTACAGATACGGATGGATGTACCAATAGTGAAAGCTTTGTGATCGTCGATGATTGCTCAAGCGCTGGTTGTGTCGAACCGATCATCGTAGCAGTAGATACTCAAAATCCCGGTTGTGATAATCCAGGTGCCATTTTGATTGAAGTAGGAAACTTTGATCCCAATATGTCTTTTGTTTGGTCGCATGGTGGACCGGATAGTAATATTCAAACTGAATTACTTGAAGGCGATTATGAGGTTACGATCTCGAATGTTGATCCAACAACCGGAGAAACCTGTTTTACAACGGCTTCCTTTAATTTATTTCTTAGTGATTCTTTAGGCGTCTTTTTGGTAAGCAGTACACCTGCTGGTTGTAATGGCCCCGGAACTGCTGAATATTCTGACCCAACTTTAATCTATAATTGGAGTGATGGAGGATTTGGATATATCCGTAATGATTTAGTCGCAGGAACCTACACGATCATTATAACAAATTCTGATGAATCTTGTACCGAAGTAAATTCATTAACGATTACCGATAACAGTGCAATCAATGTGTTTCCAATTGTTTCGAATGTTTGTGATACCCTAGGTTCTATCTATATGACGGTAAATGGAGGTACTTGGCCTTATACCTATGATTGGGCTGATTTGCCAGGGACGAATAATCCGCAAGCGAGAGAAGCCATTGATGTTGGAAATTATTCTGTAACGATTACCGATGCCGCAGGATGTGAAGTATCATTTAATTTTGAGATCGTCGATGATTGTCCTATGACGGGTAATGTCGTCTTTACTTTTATTCCAAGTGATTTAGATATCGAATGTGGAGAAACGGCACCGATCGAATCACCAATTGCGGAATCAAGTTGTCCCGGAGATATAATATATGATTTCACAGAAACACAAACGCCTAATTGTGGCAACACCAATATTATTACCAGAACTTGGATCGCTACCGATGATTGTGGCGACACCGCTTCTGGGGTACAAACTATTTTTGAACAAGATTTTGAAGCACCTGAACTGATTACCGTTGGTGATTTGATAGTGGATTTATTAAATGGAGATAGTTTACCTGATCCATTAGGGTTTGCAACTGCCACAGATGATTGTGGAATCGTAGCAGATCTTAGTTTTACCAA
Source organism: Saprospiraceae bacterium (assembly GCA_023300665.1). Lineage (GTDB taxonomy): Bacteria > Bacteroidota > Bacteroidia > Chitinophagales > Saprospiraceae > JALZUU01. The sequence goes on from JALZUU010000404.1 coordinate 6,594, forward strand.
AGAAGAAAGTATTACCGATGATGGATACCAAGT
>JALZUU010000405.1 GCA_023300665.1 Saprospiraceae bacterium
AGCAAAAAGACAATCCGTTTTTCTGTTATATTTCAACCAATGCACCACACTCACCTTTTAATGTGCCGGCTGAATATTATGAACCTTATAAGAATTTAGATATCCCTGAATTTCAGAAACGATTCTACGGTATGATTACAAATGTGGACGATAATTTTAAACGTTTGCAAGAAGAATTACGAAAGATGAATTTGGATGAAAATACCATAGTCATTTTTATGACTGACAACGGTACTTCAGCTGGTTATAAAAAAGTGGATGATAAAATGTATGGTTATAATGCAGGGATGAAAGGCACCAAAAATAGCGAGTATGAAGGAGGCCACCGAGTACCATTTTTTATTTCTTATCCTAATGGAAAAATTGGAGGAGGCAAAGATATTACACAAGTAACGGCTAATGTCGATCTTTTACCGACTTTAACAGAATTATGTGGTTTAGATTTACCTGAAAGAGTCTTAGATGGAACAGATATTTCTTCCTTATTAAAGGGCGAGAAAAAGAAACTAGCACGTAAATATTTGATTACAGATAGTCAACGTTTACAAGAACCTATTAAGTGGAGGAAAAGCGCGGTTATGTCCGATAAATGGAGATTGGTGAATGGTAAAGAATTATATGACCTAACAACTGATCCAGGACAAGAAAAGGATTTAGCAGCAGCAAATCCTGCAAAAGTAAAAACTTTGCGTGGCTATTACGATGAGTGGTGGCAGTCGGTTTCTAAACAATTTAGCAGCTATCCGATTATTATTTTGGGGGATAAAAAACAAAATCCAACGGAATTTACTTGTCATGATTCGCATGTGGTTAGCTCGGTTATTCCATGGCATCAAAATCACATTCGTGATGGTATAAAAAATCCTTTTGGAGGTGAGTATATTGTTTCTTTTGCAGAAAGCGGAGAATATGAAATAACGATAAGTCGTTGGCCATTGGAAAGCGATTTAGCGATTAATGCAGGTTTAGAAAAGGGTAGAGATGCAGCCATTAACTATGATGCGATCAGTCCAGGAAAGGCATTTGATTTTGTAAAAGGTGCCGTGAAAATTGGCGGATGGAAACAAGAAACGAAAATAGAAAAAGATGCGAAGTCCTTAGTGTTTCGTGGATATTTTCCACAAGGTCAAGCTAATCTTCGTGCTTGGTTCACTACTTCTGAAAAAGAAGATTGGGGTGCTTTTTATTTGAAAGTGGAAAAAAAATAAGAAGACCAATAAGTGGTTGATGCCTTCAAGTCAGGAAAATAATTTTTGTTTTTAATAAAAAGTGAAGTAATGAAAAATCGGTTTGTTTTAATATTTATGAGTTTGCTCGCTTTTAGTTTGATGACAAATTGTAACAGTAAAATACAAACAGGTCAAACGAAGGATCAAGCACCAGCTAATCCAATTAAAGATGAGAATCGTCCACAGCCAAATGTAGTCTTGCTTTTAGCAGATGATCTGGGTTGGCAGGATGTAAAATGTTATGATATTGACACGCCTTCTCCTTACGAGACACCGCATATTGATGCATTGGCAAAAGAAGGAACCATGTTTTGGCAAGCTTATTCACCCGCACCAACTTGCGCTCCTTCACGTTGTGCAATTATGAGTGGAAATCATCCTGCTCGTGCACAAAAAACTCATGTAGTTGGTGGAGCACCACCTGTTGCTAACAATAAAAAAACATCACGCATGATGTCACCATGGTACAGTGGTCGAATGCCCGAAAACGAAATGACTTTGGCAAGGGCTTTAAAAGCTAATAATTATACCACTGGTCATTCTGGCAAGTGGCATATGGCTATCAGTCATAAAGCTTTTCCACAACCGGAAGATCAAGGTTTTGATTATACTCGATCCGATCGAGGTGTTGCGAATAGAATCCGTCCTAATGTTATGAGTGATTTTTCTACAGATGATCCAAATGAAAAATATCCGATAGATGAAAACGGTTTTATAGTACATCCGACTACTCAAGATGCTTTGAATTTTCTGACAGAGGCAAAAGACAAACCATTCTTTTTATATTATGCAGAGTGGCTAGTGCATGGACCAATTCAAACTCGAAATCGCCGATTATTAGATAAATATTCAGCCAAATTGGATGTAAAGGTTCCACATGATCCGAAGTACGGAGAAGGAACGGAAGGTCAAAACAATCCCTTCTATTGCGCAATGGTGGAAGAGTTTGATAATTACTTAGGTCAAGTGGTTCATTATCTGAAAACGACTGATGATCCGCGTTGGCCAGGACATAAATTATTTGAAAATACTTACTTTATTTTTACTTCTGACAATGGAGGAATGGAAAAACATCCGGGTGGAACTACCACCGATAATTACCCATTAGATAGAGGAAAAATTTCTGCCATGGAAGGTGGTACGCGGGTACCATTAATCATAACTGGTCCGGGGATTAAAGCGGGTGTTAAGTCGGACGTAATGGTCAATGGCCTTGATTTTTATCCAACAATTTTGGCACTAACAGGAACGAAAAAACCAACAGGGAAAAATTTTGACGGTTGTGATATTTCTACCTTATTATTGAAGGATGCAACAGATCCAAAATTGGTAAAAGATGATAACGGTAAAGAACGAACAACCATGATGTTTCATTTTCCAAATAGTGTTGCTTTAGAAAGTACCATTCGAAATAGTGACTATAAATTAATCAGAAATTACGACCATCTAGAAAATGCCAGTACAGTAGAACTAGAATTGTATCAACTATATAACACTAAAAACGGGAAATCAGTAAGAGTTGATATTGAAGAGGCCAAGAATTTGGCCAGTGAAATGCCCGAATTAACAAATCAACTCAATGAAAAATTGACAAAAATGCTGACAGAAATGGATGCAAGTTTTCCATATTACAATCCTGAATACAGTAATAATATTCCAAATAAAGAAACCGTACCGACGGTGTTATCAGATTCGAAAGAAGGAAATAAGGTCAGTTTTGTTTATAAGGAAAATGGTGCAAAAGTCGTTAGAGCAGACCTACTATACACCAAAAATGGTGGTGCAAAATATGAAGAATGGTTTCGAGCTTCAGCTAATTTGTCAGGTAACAATACAGCAGAGGCAACTTTACCTGCAGGTACGACCCACTACGTCATTAACTTGATCGATGAACATGATTTTTTAGTGAGTTATCCAGCAGTGCCGGATGGTAGAGAAATGAAAAAACTTGTAAAGGAAAATAAAAAGAATAAAGGAAAATATTCTATTAAGGCTTTGTCTACGAACTGACGTGTTTAAAAAAAATAAAAAACCATGAAAAATATATCCCTCAAATAAAATCAATTAAACAATACATTCAAAACGAAAAAACTAACAATGAGTACAACTAAATCAACACCAGTCGTCGCCAAAGAAGTGCTTTTGCCCTTCATTTTAATTACTTCACTTTTTGCCTTATGGGGTTTTGCAAATGACATTACCAATCCCATGGTTTCAGCATTTAAAAAAGTTTTGGAATTAACCAATACACAAGCCTCTTGGGTACAAATGGCATTTTATGGTGGCTATTTTACGATGGCTTTACCAGCTGCAATTTTTGCCAAAAAATATTCTTATAAAAAAGGAATTCTTTTAGGCTTGGGCTTGTATGCCATCGGTGCGTTATTATTTTATCCAGCAGCAGCTTTTGAACAATTTGGATTTTTTCTCGCTGCTCTATACATCTTGACTTTTGGTTTGGCTTTTTTAGAAACAACTGCCAATCCTTACATCTTGTCTATGGGGGCAGAAGAAACGGCTACTCAGCGACTTAATTTAGCACAGGCTTTTAATCCAATTGGCGCTTTGGCAGGACTTTTTGCCGCACAAAATTTTATTTTAGGTTCGTTACAATCTGACGACCTTGATGCAAGTGGTAATGCTATTTATGACACATTATCAGAAACAGCAAAAGCGGGTATCCGTAGTGCAGATCTAATGGTTATTCGTAATCCTTATGTGATTTTAGGATTAGCCGTTATCGGAGTTTTAGTCTTGATTGCGGTTGTCAAAATGCCTGAAAATAAAGAAGGTCAAACAGACGAAAGTATCGGGTCAGCTATTGGAAGAATTTGGAAAGGAAAACGATTTAGAGAAGGAGTAATTGCACAAATGTTTTATGTTGGTGCGCAAATTATGTGTTGGACTTATATTTATCAATATGCTGAGTCTATCGGAATTGACAATCGTTCCGCAGTACCTTATGCGATGTCGGCTCTAGTGATATTTTTGATAGGACGTTGGATTTGTACTTTTTTATTACGCTATCTGAGTTCTGGAAAATTATTGATGTATATGTCATTTTTAGCAATGATTTTTACGGTTGGTGCAATCTTTTTACCAGGTATGACAGGACTATATAGTTTGGTCTTAATTTCGTTTGCCATGTCATTAATGTTTCCTACCATCTATGGAATTGCCTTGGAAGGAATGGGTGATGACGCGAAATATGGCGCAGCGTTTTTGGTGATGGCAATTGTTGGTGGTGCGATTATGCCAACGGCTCAAGGGATGATTTTAGATCTTGGTGGCTCTGGTTATACGGATACTTTAATTATGGGTGTACCGGAGGTTAACTTTTCTTTTGTGCTGCCATTGATTTGTTTTGTAGTGGTAGCGATTTATGGATATCGAACTTATAAAATTCATACGACGTAAGTAAATTTTATCGGTAGGAACTTATTATCTAGTTTTTAACAAAAAATAACATGAAGAATATAACAAAAGTATTTTTATTAGGTGTGATACCAGCTTTTTTTATTTTTGTTGCTTGTACTCAGAAAGTCAAAGAAAATGTAGGCGCAAATGATAATAAAGAAAAGGTAGAAGCTTTCGCCAAAGAAAATGATGTTTCTGAGGAGAGTAGACCAAAACCCAATATCGTGATACTTTTAGCGGACGATTTAGGCTGGCAAGATGTCGGGTGCTATGATATAGATGCACCCGCTCCTTACGAAACGCCGAACATGGATGCCTTAGCCAAAAAAGGCGTGAAGTTTTGGCAAGGCTATTCACCAGCACCAACCTGTGCTCCTTCTCGTTGTGCGATTATGAGTGGCAAACACCCAGCAAGAGCACAAAAAACGCACGTAAGAGGAGGTACTCCACCAACGCCATATCACCAAAAAAGTTGGAGGTTAATTCCACCGTGGTTTAGTGGTCGATTACCTGCTGAAGATGTAGAAGGAACTATAAGTAAAGTTTTGCAAAAGAATGGTTACAGAACAGGACAAGTAGGAAAGTGGCACATGAATCATAAATATTTTACTGACCCGCTACCTGTTGCGGTAGGCTTTGATTATTCGAGTGAAGAAAAAGGCGTAGTCGCTCGCATGAAACCAGATAGATTATCAGATTTTGCAACAACAGATTCCTCAGACCCTTATCGTTTAGATGACAATGGGTTTGCTTTTCATCAAACATCTGAGGATGCTTTAAAATTTTTACAAGAAGAAAAGGCGAATCCATTTTTTCTTTACTATGCTGAACGTTTAGTTCACACACCTATTCATACTCGAACCAAACGATTATTAGAAAAGTACTTAGATAAGTTGGGCATAGATTATCCAACTAAAGCAAAAGGTTGGAAACCCGAAGGACAAAAAAATCCATTCTATTGTGCGATGGTGGAGACCTTAGATTACCATTATGGAAAAATCGTGGATTACTTGGAAAATACGGATGATCCTCGTTGGCCAGGACATAAATTAATGGAAAATACCTACATCATTTTAACGTCCGATAACGGAGGAATGGAAAGAATGCCAGGCGAAATTATTACTGATAATTATCCATTAGAGAGAGGCAAACTTTCGGCAATGGAAGGGGGGACCAGAGTACCTTTAATAATCACCGGACCCAATATTGATAAAGGAATTGAATCTGATGTCATGATTAACGGTTTAGACTTTTATCCAACCATTTTATCTTGGACAAAATCTCCTATGCCAAAAGGCCAACACTTAGACGGAATTGACATTTCTACCTTATTGCAAGACGACCCAACTAATTCTGATTTGGTTAAAAATAAAGAAGGTAAGACCCGACAAACAATGATGTGGCATTTTCCGAATAGTAAGGCTTTAGAGAGTACAATTCGAGTAGGAGATTATAAGTTAATTAGAAATTATGACCACGTAAAAAATGCCAAAGTAGTTCCTTTAGAATTATACCAATTGTATGATACTAAAAACGGAAAAGCTACTCGTGTGGATATTGAGGAGGCGAATAATTTGGTAAAAACAAAGCCAGCGTTAGCGCAAAAACTAAATAATAAACTAACGGAAATGCTGACAGAAATGAAAGCAAGCTACCCGTACAATAATCCGCATTTTAATAAAGGTTTGCCGAATCAAGAAAAAGTCCCCGTGGTGACAGACAACAGTAAAGCGGGAAATAAAGTCAATTTCACCTTCAAGGAAAATGGGGCTAAAGTCATTAAAGCCAACTTATTGTACACGCTAAATGGTGGAACAAAAGGGGAGGAATGGTTCAGAATACCCGCGACTTTGACCTCGAATTCAACAGCGACCGCAACACTCCCAAAAGGAACGACTCATTATTTAATCAACTTAATTGATGAAAATAATTTTTTAGTGAGTTATCCTGAATTAATAGGAATCTTGCAGTATGAAAAAATAAAAAAACAATATTCAGAAGATGCTTTGGCGGTTAAATAATTAGCGTAAAGCCATTCGTTTTTTGATGATGTTTTTTAACAAAAAGGAACATGAAATTTTTTAATAACATACTTTTTTTAGGATTGGCAATTGCTTTAATGGTTTTATATGCTTGTAATCAAAAAGTTAAAGCGAGTGCAAGAACCATTGATAAAAAAGAAACGATAAAAGCGGTAGATGAAACGGAAAATTCTTCTGAAGCAACCAGACCAAAACCTAATGTAGTTATATTGTTGGCAGATGACTTGGGTTGGCAGGATGTAGGCTGCTACGACATAGACGCGCCTGCACCTTATGAAACACCCAACATTGATGCCTTAGCAAAAAAAGGCGTAAAGTTTTGGCAAGGCTATTCACCTGCACCAACCTGTGCCCCTTCTCGTTGTGCGATTATGAGTGGCAATCATCCGGCAAGAGCACAAAAAACGCATGTAAGAGGAGGTACTCCTCCAACGCCATACCACAAAAACAAATGGAGAATGATGGCACCGTGGTTTAGTGCACGATTACCTATTGATGAACTAACTATAGCAAAAGTTTTACAACAGAATGGTTACAGAACAGGACATTCAGGAAAGTGGCATATGTCACATAAACCCTTTACCGAACCTCAACCAGCAGCAGCAGGCTTTGATTATTCGAGTGGAGAAAAAGGTGTAGCCGAAGTCATGAAACCTGATAGATTATCAGATTTTGCAACAACGGATCCGTCAGACCCTTTTCGCTTAGATGAAAATGGATTTGCCTTTCACCAATCATCTGAAGATGCTTTAAAATTCTTACATCAAGAAAAAGCTAATCCATTTTTTCTTTACTATTCAGAACATTTAGTTCACGGACCCATTCATACTCGAACCAAGCGATTATTAGAAAAATACTTAGATAAACTGAAAATAGATTATCCCAAAAAAGCAAAAGGCTGGGAGCTTGAAGGACAAAATAATCCGTTCTATTGTGCGATGGT
>JALZUU010000406.1 GCA_023300665.1 Saprospiraceae bacterium
GCGCAAAGAAAAGCAAAAAACAATAAAAGCCCCACCAGTAATATAAGCGTGGGTGGAGGTTCTTCCTTTAGAGCCTGTCCCGCACACTTGCGGGAAAGTTAGTAGGCAGCAGAGCAAAACAAAAACAAAAAAGTTAAATAAAAAATAAATGAAAATTCTAGTCCTCGACAATTACGATTCTTTTACCTACAACCTGGTCCACTACGTCCTCGAAATTGCAGATGCCACCGTTGCTGTTTTTCGAAACGATGAGATCTCTTTAAAAGCCGTAAAAGAATACGACGTCATCATTTTATCTCCCGGACCTGGGCTACCAAAAGATGCGGGAATCATGCCTGCGTTGTTGAAGAAGTACCATACCCAAAAACCAATCTTGGGTGTTTGTTTAGGACACCAAGCCATTGGCGAAGCATTTGGCGGTGACCTACATAATCTAACAAGAGTTTATCATGGATTAGAAACACCAGTCGATATTACCACAACAGATAGTGTCTTATTTGAAAATATTCCGACCCCCTTTATGGCTGGACGTTATCATTCGTGGGTGGTAGAACCGGAGGAATTACCGTCAGAATTAATAGTTACAGCAACGGCTGAAGATGGGAGTATTATGGCGATGCAACACCGCGAGCTTCCTATCCATGGCGTGCAGTTTCATCCTGAGTCTGTGATGACACCTTATGGAAAAAAGATGCTGGCTAATTTTTTAAAATCTGCTGGAGTTCGTTTAAAATTCGAACCAGAAGCGGTCATCATAGAAACCGGAAATAATAAATCATGAAAGAGATTTTAAATAAATTACTCGAACACGAAAAACTGTCGCGAACCGAGGCCAGCGAGATCCTAAAACGAATCGCTGAAGGTGGATTTAATGAGGTAAGTATCGCTTCTTTTTTGACGGTATTTCGGATGCGACCGATTACACAATACGAGCTAGCCGGATTTCGAGATGCCCTTTTAGAACTTTGTGTGAAAATAGATTTAGGTACCACCGATACCATTGATATTGTTGGAACTGGAGGCGATGGAAAAAATACGTTTAATGTTTCTACTTTATCAGCTTTTGTGGTAGCAGGTGCCGGTTATAAAGTGACCAAGCATGGAAATTACGGCGTATCTTCTGCTTGTGGATCTTCGGATGTTTTACAGTTTTTGGGATATGAATTTACGAATGATGCAGGGCGACTACGTAGACAATTAGATGAGAACAATCTATGCTTTTTACATGCGCCATTTTTTCATCCAGCTATGAAAACCGTCGCTCCCGTTCGCCGACAATTGGGCATCAAAACCTTTTTTAATATGCTAGGCCCTTTGGTCAATCCCATTCAACCACAGCATAATTTACTAGGCGTTTATAATCAAGAATTAGCTCGATTATATCAATATATTTTACAAACCGAATCTAGAAATTTTTCCGTAGTATATGCGCTTGATGGATATGATGAGATTTCTTTGACCGGACCCGCTAGTATTCGAACCCGTGATAGTGAAAAAATATTCCTTCCAGAAAATTTTGGATTGAAGACCTTAAACCCAACAGATCTATTTGGAGGAAACACGGTACCTGAAGCTGCCAAAATTTTTACCAAGGTCTTGGAAAATAAAGGCACCCCCGCACAAAGAGACGTAGTTTTAGCCAATGCCGGAATGGCGATTCAGTCCTTTGAATCCGATAAAAGTCTACCAGATTGTGTAAACAAAGCCCGTGAATCTTTAACCAACGGGAAAGCGTATAATATTTTAAAAGATATCTGTAGATAAAATTCATGAATTTTATTTACAAACGATTAAACGATTAAACGATTCAACAATTCAACAATTCAACAATTCAAAAAATGACCATCCTAGATAAAATAGTCCACCAAAAAAGAAAAGAAGTAGCGGAACGCAAGTCCCTCTATCCGGTGTCTCTATTGGAAAAGACTATAAATTTTAATCGACCAATCGTATCGTTAAAAAAATCTCTGATAGCTCCAGATAAGTTAGGAATCATTGCGGAGTTTAAAAGAAAATCTCCCTCTAAGCCATCGATCAATTTAAATGCTGAAGTAGAAAAAGTTTCGATGGGATATATTGAGGCGGGAGCTTCTGCGTTATCTGTTTTGACGGATCAAGAATTTTTTGGTGGAAGTTTAGCGGATTTGACAGAAGCACGGAAGTATAATGCTTGTCCAATTCTTCGAAAAGACTTTATTATTGATGAATATCAACTAATAGAAGCTAAAAGTGCCGGTGCAGATGCTGTTTTGTTGATTGCAGCATGTTTAGAAAAAGCGGAAGTGAAAAATCTTGCTGCGACTGCCAATGATTTAGGACTAGAAGTATTGATGGAAATACACGATACCTCCGAATTAGGAAAACTTAATGATCATATTGATGTTTTAGGAGTAAACAATCGGGATCTTCGTGTTTTTAAAACAGATATTCAAAATTCTGTTAAAATCGCTTCACAAGTCCCTAGCGGACAAATTAAAATTTCAGAAAGTGGTATTAAAACTGCTAAAGATATCGTTACTTTATTAACAGCTGGTTTTGACGGATTTTTAATTGGAGAACAATTTATGAAAAACGCTGATCCCGGAAGAGCTTGTGCTGAATTGAT
>JALZUU010000407.1 GCA_023300665.1 Saprospiraceae bacterium
GGAGTAAGTGCGGGTGCAGGAATTGGAAATTATGTATGGATAGATACCAATGGAGATGGCATTCAAGATCCAACTGAATCGGGAATAGCCGGAGTTACGGTAAACCTATTTGATGATTTAGGAAACTTGATCGCTACGACCACCACAGATGCTAATGGAGCCTATTTGTTTAGTAATATTCCATCAGGCGATTATTATGTAGAATTTGATGGTAGTACGAGCAGTCTAGGACCAGACTATGATTTTACTGGAACCAATATGGGTGATGGTACAAATGATAGTGATGCAGGAGTCAATGGTCAAACCGCGATCTTTAGTTTTGATGCTAGCGGAGGTAGTGATTTAACGATTGATGCAGGACTAGTACCTCAACCACAAATTGCAACGGTTAAAGCGATTAGTAATACCAATACTTTAGCCAGTGGAAATATAGATGTTACCTTTGAACTAGCAGTAAGAAATACAGGAGTCATTGATTTGACAAACTTAACTCTGATGGATGATTTATCTGCCCAGTTAGGAACTGCTTTTGTAGGGATGTCAGCTGCTTCACCGAATTTAGATATTATTTCTTCAACGGCAAGTATAACACCGATATTAAATTCATCCTATAATGGAATGGGTAATAATGATGTGTTTGTTGGTAGTGCAACAGATTTACTAAAACCAGGAGAAGAAATAAAATTAATATTAATAGCGGAAATTAATCCACAGCTAGCAAATTTCCCATTATCAAATCAAACCCAAGCTTCAGGAGAAGGATTAGACTTAAATGGTAATCCGCTTACACAAGGAGGTGTACCAATAACGGTATTTGATGACTCTGATAGTGGATATGATTTAGCTGGAACCAACCCAGGAGAACCGGGTGATAACGGTACGCCAGATGATCCAACAGAACTAGTCTGTGCTCCTGCGAATATAGATATTACTGGAGAACCAGCTGGAATATGTGCAGGTGAAGAAGTTAACTTACAAGTTGTCAGTACACTAAGTCAAGCGACTTATCGCTGGCGCTACGTAGGAGATAACACAGTAGTAGCAGTAGGTCAAAATCCAACGTTTACTGGTCTAACAACGACCACTCAAGTTTGGGTAGAGATTACCAATACTGGAAGTGGATGTGTGTTTGATTTAAATGATACAACGACCATCAATGTATTTACCAATCCACTAGTTGGACCAGTAGCAAACTATACACTCAACTCAGATTGTTCACCAGCCGACCTGACATTAAATGCAAATCTAACAGTAGGTAGCGGTGCAGTAAATACTTATAGCTGGACGGGACCAAACGGATTTACATCAAATGTTCAAAATCCAATTATTTCAGATGCGACGGAAGCAAATAATGGTTCTTATACCTTAATTGTAACAGATGCAAATGGATGTACAGCTTCAGGCAGTGTCCAAGTGAGTGATATAGAGAATGCTCAAGCTCAGCCAGTAGTACAAGGCACAGGCCCAGCTTGTGAAGGAGGTAGTATTACCTTAACAGTAGCGACATATGCTGGAGCAAACGTGACTTATAACTGGACTACGCCAAGTGGAACCAATACAGGTGTTAGTGGAGTAGGAACCAACCAGATTATCATCAGCCCAGTAGATAATACAACCCACGAAGGTATCTATACGGTGACGATCGATGTTGATGGTTGTATGTTAAGTGCAAGTTATAATGTGATTGTGTTTGATAATCCAATTGCAAGTGCTGTATATATGAGTACAGATTCTTGTAATGGTGGAGAAATAGTATTAGAAGGAAATGGAAGTGGAATTGAGCCACTAACTTATGAGTGGAGTGGTCCAAACGGATTTACTTCTTCTCAAAGAAATATAACGATTAGCGATATAGACGAGTCCTATAATGGACTATATACTTTGACAGTAAATAGTCAAGAAGGATGTGCAAGTACGGCTGATGTGCTGATAGATAATATTTTAGCACCAACGGATCTTCCAACAATAGCAACGAATGGTCCAATCATTTGTGAAGGAGAAGATATCGTATTAACAACGAGTGCAATAGGTGACAAATTTGAATGGATTGGACCATTAGGTGCTTCTACTTCAACACTGCTGATGTCAGGTTTGACAACGACGACAGGAACGACGACGCTACCAATGACAAATGGTTCATATTTACCAGGTGATTGGAGTGTACGAGTAACAGATGCCAACGGATGTACCACAACTTCACCAGTTGAGCCAGTAACAATTCAAGAAGTACCAGTCGCGGTCGCGAGTAATTCAGGCCCAGTCTGTGAAACTCAGCCAATACAATTATTTGCGGGAGAAGTACCAAATGGTATTTACCGATGGTATGATGGAGACCCAGCTGGTGGTCCAGCGGGTACATTGATTGCGATGGAAAAAGATCCGATCATTTACAATCTAGCACCAGGAAATCATGATTTCTTTTTAACAGTAGAACAAGAAACGTGTGGATCTGTAAGTACCATGACCACGGCAGTGATCAATACAGCTCCAGCAACTCAACCTACAGCTACGTATGTACTGGGAACAGATTGTGCAGCGAGTGATTTAACCTTAAACGCTGGAACAATTATAGGAAGTGGTGCGATTGATACGTACGAGTGGACGGGTCCAAATAACTTTACAAGTAACGAAGCGACTCCAGTGATTCCAAATGCGATGGAGGCGAATAATGGTTCGTACCAATTAACTGTTGTGGATGAAAACGGATGTTCTGCAACCGGAACAGTACAGGTAAGCGATATTATGGATATGCCAGCGATGCCGCAGATTGCAAGCAGTGGTCCAGATTGTGACGGTGGAAGTTTATCACTAAATGTTGGCGCTTACACGGCTGCAAATGTTGATTATGTATGGACTACACCAGGAAATAATACAGTTGGAATATCTGGTTTTAATACTTCTCAATTAATTATTAGTCCATTGGATGAAACGATTCATGCTGGTGATTATTCAGTAGTAATTACCGTAGATGGATGTGTCTTAGAATCAGATGTTTTTAGTTTAGATTTATTTGCAACACCAACAGCAAACTTAGCGGCTACGACGGGTGTGATTTGTGAAGGCAATGAACTAGCCTTTACCACGACCGCAGTAGGAGCAGCCACTTACGAATGGACCGGTCCAAACGGATTTACATCCAATACAGCTGATCCAGTAATTGCAAATACAAGCATTAATAATAATGGTACCTACACTTTAGTAGTTACCAATACGAATGGTTGTAGTAGTTCAGAAACGATATTAGTAAACAATATCGAACCGACGCCAGCGATGCCAGTACTGACCAGCAACGGACCAGTTTGTGAAGATGGAATGATTAATTTATCAATCCAACAAAGCTACGCAACAGGTGCTACTTATACCTGGACCAACGGAGCAGGAGCGACAATAGGAACAACTGCTTCCATTACGATTAATCCTACTTCAGCAACAGCGATCAGTCCTTATCGAGTGATGGTAGCAGAACAAGGATGTCCTTCAGAATTATCTGAACCAATTGAGGTTGACGTAATAGAACTACCAGTTGCAACGGCATCAAATAATGGAACAATTTGCCCAGGGGAAGAAGTACAGCTATTAGCTGGAACGATTGCTGGAGCAAGTTACGAATGGAGAGTTTCAGGAACGACAACCATAATTTCTACGGATCAAAATCCAACGATCTTTAACTTAGTAAATAATGAGACTTACGAGTTAACAGTAATTACGGATGGTTGTATGGCTGATCCATTAGCGACAACTACAGTGGTTGTAAATACGCCACCGACAACAATTGCAACGACTAATTATACATTGAATACAGATTGTTCAGCGAGTGATCTTGCTTTAACGAGTAATGCAGTAGCGGGAAGTGGAACAGTAGTTTCTTTTGAATGGAATGGACCAAACGGATTTACTTCCATGGTTCCAGATCCAATTATTACAGATGCAACCACCGCTAGTAATGGTTCATATACTTTGGTCATCACGGATGAAAATGGATGTACGGCAACCAGCAGTGTTCAAGTAACGAATGTGGTGGATGCAATTGCACAGCCAGTAATTAGTTCTACGGGGCCAGCCTGTGATGCTGCCAATATTGTTTTAGAAATACCACAATATAATGGTTCGAATGTTACCTATAATTGGACAACACCAAACAATGCAAATATTGCAGGACTAAATACGAATCAAATTATTATCAGTCCAGTGGATACTTCTATCCACCAAGGTACTTATAGTGTAGAAGTAATCGTAGATGGTTGTACCTTAAATTCTAATACCTACGAAGTATCGACTTTTGAAGCAGCGATAGTTACGCCGATGGCGATGAGCACAGATAGTTGTTCAGGAGGAGATTTACAATTATTAGCAGGAGTAACTGGTAATGGGCCATTTACTTACGAATGGATTGGACCGAACGGTTTTGTTTCTAACTTAGAAAATCCAAATATCACTGGCTCAAGTGTTGCAAACAATGGCCAGTATATTTTAGAAGTAACAACTGCGAATGGTTGTACGAGCAGCCAAAGTGTAACAGTAGATCATATCAGTCCAGAAGCAATTATACCTGGAATAGATACAAATACAGAAATTTGCGAAGGAGATGATATTGTTCTAGCTACGAGTACGGATGGAGATATGTTTGAATGGATCCAGTTTAGTGATTCCGAAGGTTCATTAGCTGAGCCAGGAATGACGACAACGAGTCCAACGACAATGGTTGGTCCTGGTCACCCATTCTATCAAAGTGGTCCATGGCGCGTACGAGTAACAAACGCAGATGGTTGTGATGCAGAATCTGTATCAATCAACGTTACGATTAATGAAATACCTGAGGCCTTAGCAGCCAATAATAGTCCTGCTTGTCAGGGTACCCCGATCACCTTAAATTCCAATACGTTGGCTGGTGGCGAATATCGTTGGTACGATGCAGATCCAATGGGTATTCCTGCAGGTAACTTAATTTCTATGAATGCTACGGTTGATGTAGAAGATTTACCAACGGGAAGTCATGATTTCTATCTAACGATCACCCAAAATGGTTGTGAATCTCCAGCAAGCGTTACTACAGTAGTAATCGAAGATGCACCATTAGCAGCACCGACAAGTGCTTATACTTTACAAGCGAATTGTGCACCAGCAGATTTAGAATTATTTGCCAATGCGACTTCTGGAAGTACGACAATAAGTTATAGTTGGACGGGACCAAACGGTTTTAGTTCTTCTTTAGAAAATCCAGTAATTCCAAATGCAACAGAAGCAAATAACGGATCTTATATCTTGACGATTAACGATGGAAATATATGTACCACTACAGAGACCGTAGAAGTATCAGGAATTATGAACCAGCAGGCAATGCCACTGATTAGTCATAATGGAGCGGAGTGTGTAGGAGACCTAGTCGAAATCAGTGTACCACAATATAATGGAGCATCAGTAGACTATGTATGGACGACACCAACAATGCAAGATATTGATGGATTGAATACAAACTCCTTAATAATTAGTCCAGTTGATGGATCAATTCATAATGGAGATTATTCAGTTGAAATAACAGTTGATGGCTGTGTAGTGAATTCAGATATTTTCACATTGACGATTAATAATCAACCTTCAGCTGCTCCAACGGCAACGGCGGGTGTGATTTGTTCAGGAGATATTTTAAGCCTTACGGCAAATGGTACAGCGAACGTAAATAGCTATCAATGGAGTGGTCCAAACGGATTTACTTCTATCGCAGAAAATCCAGAATTATCTAACGTGACTCCAGTAAATAATGGAACGTATACGCTGACCATCGAAACGAGTGAAGGCTGTACAGAAACACAGAGTATAATAATTAACAATATTGAATCAACGCCAGTAATGGCAACAATTACCACGAATGGTCCAGTCTGTTCGGATGAGAATATTATCTTAAATATTCAAGAAACTTATGCTGGAACTAGTGTAAACTATCAGTGGACGAATGGTGCAGGAACGGTAATTGGAACAAGCGCTTCGATGAGTATTGCGGCGAATGATGCAGATGCAATTAGCCCATATAGAATGGAAGTAACCGTAGATGGTTGTGCATCAGAATTGAGCACCCCAACTGCAGTAACAGTTAACGAATTACCTCAATCTGTTGCAACCAATGCAGGAGCAATTTGTGCAGGAGAATCTGCACAGCTATTTGCTAATCCAATTGCAGGAGCTAACTACGAATGGAGACTTTCAGGAAGTAATGTAATTATTTCCACAGAACAAAATCCAGTAATTGCTGACCTAACCAGTGATATGACTTTTGAGTTAACAGTGATTAATAATAGTTGTGTGTCTAATCCACTATCTACGACGACAGTGACGGTGAATCAAGAACCAGTAACGGCACCGAGTGCAACTTATATAGTAGCAACAGATTGTGCAGCGAGTGATTTAGAACTATTTGCAAATGCAACGGGTACAGTTAATTTGACATACCAGTGGAGTGGCCCTAACGGCTTTAGTTCAGTAGCAATGAATCCAGTAATTGCCAATGCAACAGAAGCTGCAAACGGAAATTACGAACTAATCGTAACGGATCAAAACGGCTGTATTACAACAGGAAACGTAACCGTCAATGCAGTTACGAATACTGTAGCTCAACCAGTGATCGCGAGTAGTGGACCTGCCTGTGAAGGTGAGATCATTACTTTAAATGTAGCGAGCTTTAGTGGAACCAATGTGACGTACACATGGACCACACCAAGTGGCACCACGACAAATATCACCGGATTAAATACGAATGAAATAGTAATTACTCCAGTAGACGACGCGACCCATACTGGAACCTATATGGTAACAGTAGAAGTAGATGGTTGTATTTTAGAAAGTCAGACGATCGAAGTAAATGTATTTGATACACCGACAGCTGCACCAGTAGCTACGGCCTCAAGTATTTGTGAAGATGGTGATCTAGCGTTGACCGCAAATGCAACGGGAGCGAATAGTTACCAGTGGACAGGACCAAACGGATTTAGTTCTACCTTAGAAAATCCAAGTATAGTAAATGTAACGACGGAGAACAACGGTCAATACACTTTAGTAATTACAAGTGTTAGTGGTTGTACGCAGACGGAAAGTATCACAGTAACTAATATTCTAGATACGCCAGAACAACCTACCATAGAAGTAGCAAGTATTTGTGAAGGTGAAGATTTAATTTTAACGACGAGTGCAACTGGAACCTTGTATGAATGGATCGGACCATTAGGATCCTCTTCCTCAACATTAGCATTGACGGGCCTAACGACAACAGTCGGAATGACGAGCCTACCGATGACTAGTGCATCATACTTACCAGGAGACTGGAGTGTACGAGTAACAGATGTAAACGGCTGTACGAGTATTTCAGAAGCAGAACTGCTGACGATCAATGTAGTACCAGTAGCAGAAGCGTTTAACAGTGGTTCGATTTGTCCTGGAGAAACTGCGCAGTTAATGGCAACGACGAGTAATGGAGCTAGTTACGAATGGCGAGATGGAAGTGGAACGTTAATTTCCACGGAGCAAAATCCGATGCTAAGTCCGAGTACAACAACGACGTACGAATTAAC
>JALZUU010000408.1 GCA_023300665.1 Saprospiraceae bacterium
AATCTCGATCGTTTTTACTACCTCGTGAGAAGGTATTAAGCGATCTTCTAGAAGCATCGCATAAACTTTCTCTGATTGCTTTTCGTTCAAGCCGGCCTGCTTTTTTAACCGAGTCATGAACTTGTTCTTTTTTAATTTCATTTCTGTAAAAAAATTTATTTTGGTTTAGATAATATAGTGTTCTGTTCTGTTGTAGTTAGTTATATAGTATCAAAGTTTAAATAATAAACATATTATTAACTTTACTCATGCTAATCCTAGCATAAGACAGGTCTTTTATTGAAACCAAAAGAGTTTAAGGAACATCTTTTAGCTAACAAATTCCGTCAAAATGGAATGAAATCCTAGATTATTACCTATTAAGTAATAATTAAAGATTTAAATAATAGTTTTTCATGTAAGTTTAAAAAGATTGGGGTAATCTTACTTTTTGGAAGAAATGGGGGATCAAATGGTTTGATTTTCAAGTCTAAGAGAATCCAAATATAAGAAAAATAATCTATAGTTGATTGTAGGTACGAAGTTCCCTATATTATGTTTGGTTATTGAAGGAATAATTTTTTTATTTTTAGAAAATAAAAAAGAACTTAAAACTCCCTTTTATTTGTTTGAAGAATGGTATAAAATCTAATATATTTGTGTGTTAATTTAATGGAACAATTTCAATACGTACAACTATGAAAAAGGTTGATAAAGATAAAAGTCTAGTTGTCCGTAATACTGGAATGGTTAATTTTACGAAGCTTCAATTAGGAATCACAGATAAGCTACTCAAGCGAGAAGCGGTAGATTGGTTGGGAAAGGCAAAAAAATATATTGAACGTAAAGACTATCCTGCAGCCATAGATGCTTGCAA
Source organism: Saprospiraceae bacterium (assembly GCA_023300665.1). Taxonomy (GTDB): domain Bacteria; phylum Bacteroidota; class Bacteroidia; order Chitinophagales; family Saprospiraceae; genus JALZUU01. The sequence goes on from JALZUU010000408.1 coordinate 857, forward strand.
CGAAGCAATTGCCATCCGTCCAGATGATGATGAAGCTTTTAAATTATCTGGCATTGCTCGAATGCTAATTGGTGATATCTCAGATGCTTTGGAAGATTTTGAAAAAGCGATTCAATTGGCACCAAAAATTACCGATACTTACTATGAACGTGGTTACCTCTATTATGAACTAGAGGAATATGAAAAAGCCATCGAAGATTTTACAGCTATTATTGATATTGATCAAAAACAAGCCGCTGCATTTTATAGCAGAGGATATGCTAAATATGATCTAGGTAACTACAAGGAAGCCATCGAAGATTTTTCAAAAAATATTGCTTTAGAACCTAATCACACAGAAGCATATTATAATCGTGGATATGCGAAATTTGATTTAAAAGATTATAGAGGAGCTATGGCAGATTTCACCGAAACGATTAAATTAAACCCCAAGGATATAAATGCCTTCGCCAACAGAGGAGAATCTCGTTATCATCTCGGCCATCTTCGTGGTGCAATTGCTGATTTTTCAACCGTCATTCAATTAGATCCTGAAGCAGCTAACGCTTGGTATAATCGAGGGGTTGCGCAATCAGACTTAATGAATTATATGGAAGCCCTAAAAGATTTAGAAGCTGCCAAACGCTTAGAGCATCCTGGTGCGCAAAAAGCAATCGAAGCATTAATAAAAACCGGCTTAGTCTGATGACTCTATGAAGCTGTTTAAAAAATTTTAGAAACATAAAAAATCTCAAAATCTACCAAAATAATTAATGACCCAATTTAGTATTCAAAATAAAGAAATAAAACCACAAATTGTTAAGTATTTAACTGCTGCAACTTCTAAAATTTTACTTGCAATCGGTTGGTTAGAAGATGATGGACTAATTGGTTTATTACAAAAGAAGGCAATTGAAGGATTGGACATCCAACTGATTTTAGTCAATGACCAAAAAAGCAAAACAAAAACTAAAGAATTTCAAATGCTCGTTCAGAAAGGGGCTAAGATTGTTTGGTTAGATAATTCATTTCGAGAAAAATTAATGGATTATAAATTTGGGGTAATCGATTCAATGACCGTATTTACCGGAAGTTACACCTGGGAAGAACAACAATTTTCAAACAATCAAACCCTTTATATTACAGAATCCTTACCTACCTTGGCAAACGGATTTGAGATTGAATTTGAATACCTTTCTATTCTAAATGAACTTTCTAAGGAAGAACCAAAAATTAAAAACCCAGTCACGCTTCTACTTAAAAAGTTGGAAGTCATCAAAGCTTTATTGAAAATTGGAGATACGGAATTTATACACCTTCGTTTAGATGAAATAAAAGAATTTAAATCGGATATAAATCTATCTCAGATATTCTCTGCCTTGGAGGAAGAATCTTTTGAAGAAGCTTTAACGCTACTGATTGAATTTACGAGTTATCACGAGATACTGATTGCTTGTAATGAGCCGCCAATGGATAAGCTACGTAGAGAGATCCAACTAATGGAAGAAGAAATATCCTCTGCTAGTAATGAGTTTAATGAAATTCAAAAAACACTACATAAATTTAGTAAGCAACATAGCGAAAACCTCGGTGACTTGCTTCAAAAAATTCTTTTCCAAACAAAACTAAAAGCAAAAATTGAAGCGGAAGAGGATGAAGAGAAACAAGAGGAATATAATGAGGCTAAAAAAGATCATGAGGAATATACCCGTTCTTTTGAAATGTCCAAAAAACAAAAGCTAAAATCACTAACCAAAGAGGAACAAAAAATACTTAAAAAACTCTATCGACAAAACTCTCTCAAATGTCACCCAGACCGAGTAATAGAAGATTTCCAAGAAGAAGCGGAAGCTATTTTTGTAGAATTAAATGAGGCTTATAAGGCAAATGATTTAGAAAAGGTAAAAGATATTGCGGATCAATTAAAGTCAGGTTTTATGCTTTTTAAATCTGAAGGCATTACCGAACTAAAAAAATTAGAAAGTAGACTCAAAAACCTTACTCAAAAGTATGAGGGCTGGATAGGTAAAATTGAAGAACTTCAACAACTGCCTACTTATCGAACGGTTAGCAATATTGACGATTGGGATGTTTATTTTGAGGATACTAAAGAGGTGTTGGAAAGTCAATTGGTACGATTAAAAGAGTTTAATGCAGGGCATGAGGATTTTGAGGAGGAAGGATAAATTGTTGATTTGTTGATTTGTTTAATCGTTGAATCGTTGAGACCTGTAAACTGTTTCGCTGCTTTTCTTATTCTTTGATTCCTCTTTCTTCTAATGCTTTTGAAATATCTGCATCACCGCAATCAATATATGTTGTATGGATTTGAGATTTTATTTCACCTTTTTTCAAGATGAATTCCGAATAGATTAAAGTGTGATAAATTTCTCCTTCAGATTCTATATCTAAACAACTATATTTAAAAGGATAATCAGCTAGGTTGAGCGAATCACTCTTCTTTATGGATTCGAATAATTTAGGTATGCTCAAAACTGATCGATCAGAAAAACACAGCGTTTTACCTATATAAAAACTGACGATTTCAAACCTTTTCAATTCAAAAATTAGTGGGTCTGAATTTAATCTTTTTCTTACGGTGTCCAAAGAGACAACGGTAAGACCATCTGTTGTGTCTATTTCAATATATAAATACTCAACTTTATCACATTTTATCTTTGTTTGACAATCCTCAATAGTAAGTTTGACTACTTCATTTAATATGTTTGAGGAGATTTCAAAATGCTCAACAGCCTTTTTAGAATCTACAAGATCAGATAGACTCCCTATTAGAAAAACTACTAAAAACCAAGTTATTTTCATAAGGTGATAATACTATTAAATTTTCTCTTTTGTAAAGAATTTTACTGGGACTTCAATAATCTGTGTTTTTTGTTGCCCTAGCATTCTGTAAGAAGAGACCGATTAACCAACCCACTGATTAACAATTACTTATTAAGTCAATATTTTATTTATATAAATTGGGTTAATTGACTGGACACAGTTAATTGAATACTCACATTTTACTTAATTAATACGCTATAAAATTCATCCATTAACCTAATCCTCCCTCACTGCCTTCACTAAATTATCTAACATCCCTTGAAAGATAAAATAATGAAAAGGAACTACGGAATACCAATACAATCTTCCCGAAATTCCATGAGGTAAAAATACAGCACGTTGAGTAACCTTATATTGATTTTTATCTTTTTTTATTTGAAATTCAAGCCATGCTTCTCCAGGCAATTTCATTTCTGCAAATAATAATAAGTGACCTTTAGATTGATCTGCTTCTAATACCCGCCAAAAATCAACCGCATCTCCTCGTTCTAATTGTGTTGGATGGGTTCGTCCACGACGTAGGCCAATTCCTCCGGCTAATTTATCTAAATATCCTCGAATCTTCCAAAGCCAATTGGCATAATACCACCCCGTTTCACCACCAATAGACCAAATATTTTTGACAATCCGTTCTCGATCTGATTCATCAATTAATCTCTCTCTACAATCTGTAAAAACACCATGCTCTGGTAAGACCGTAAATTCCTCTAAACTACCTACTGGCAAAGAAGAACTAAAGCTGTCTTTCCAGCTAGAAACAATCTTGTTATTTTCGATAATAGAAAACGCCATTGCTACCGATTCCTTATAATCAAACAATTCAATTCCAAAGTCTTCGGCCAAATTATTAGGTTTGCAAATTACATCAACCTTCATGCTATTGACCAAATTAACAGCTAAGCTATAAGAAGTAGAAGTAATAAAGAATAGCCAATAAGAAGACAATCTTGGTGTCATCACAGGAACCGTAAATATCCATCGTTTTAGGTTTCGTACTTCTGCATATTGTAGCAACATTTCTTTGTAAGTCAACACATCTTTACATCCGATATCATAATGCTGATTAAAATATTTTTCCTTTCCTAATACACCAATCAAAAACTGGAGTACATTTCGAATTCCTATCGGTTGACAACGTGTTTTTAACCACTTAGGAGCGATCATTACAGGTAATTTTTCTACCAAATCTCGAATCAATTCAAAGGATGCACTTCCAGAACCGATAATAATTCCTGCTCGTAAAGCGGTCAATGGAACTTTACCACTTCCTAAAACCTCCTCTACTTTTAAACGACTACTAAGATGTGCAGATAACTCCTCTGAAGCATTAACTATTCCCGTTAAATAAACTACTTGTTTTGCAGTCGATTTATCTAGATAATTCACAAATATCTGGGCCATCGTGGCCTCTTTTTCTGTAAGGTTTCCAATTCCTGTAGTAAGAGAGTGAATTAAATAATAAGCAATATCAAATTCTAATGGAGCGATACTTAGATCAACTTTATGCGAAAAATCCACCTTAAAAATCTCTACCTGATCTTCAAATTGTTTCGGCACATGGAATCTCCGCGGTTCCCTTACACAAGCAATCACCTCATGACCAGCTTCCAATAAATTGACCAATAACCTTTTTCCAATATATCCTGAGGCACCGGTAAGTAAAATTCGCATCTGATTCTTTTTGATAAGCCCTAGTTAGGGAATGGATGTTTTAATTCTTATAAACACTCTATGAGGTATTTAGTTGATAAAACTCTTTCTTTAAAACACCGGGTATTTAACTCCTTGTAAAAAGGTTTTTTAACAACTTCAATGTAAAAATTCAACTAAGACTCAAGTTTTTATTGGCAAAACTCGCCTTTCATTATTCTTTCATTGAAAATAATCCCTTATATTGTGTCAAATCCACAATAACTCTTTGAAGTTAATCAAATACTTATCAAATCTATTAACAATAGTAGAAAAATAACTACCGTGAATAACGTTTATAAGTCAATCTTATGGGTCTTGGCCATGCTAATATTAGCAGGATGTGACACCCAAAAAAAACCTGAATTCATCAATGTTTTAGTCTTTTCTAAAACTGAAGGGTACCGTCATGGTTCAATCAAAGATGGAATTGCAGCTATCCAGAAGCTCGCTGATGAAAACAATTTCCAAGTATCTTTCACAGAAGATGCTGAGATTTTTAAACCTAAATCCTTAGCGGCTTTTAACGTCATCTTATTTTTATCTACCACTGGAAATATTCTTACGGAGCCCCAACAACATGAGTTCCAACGTTGGGTACAGGCTGGCGGTGGCTTTGTCGGTATTCACGCTGCCACTGACACAGAATACGAATGGCCTTGGTATAATGAATTGGTCGGCGGGTATTTTGCCGATCATCCTCCAGGTGTACATGAAGCAAATATTGAGGTCCTTGATGGAAATCATATTTCTACCAAACATTTTGGTCGCAATTTTAAGAAGGCAGATGAGTGGTATAATTTTAAGGATATGTACCCAAAAGTGATTCCTATCTTAAATTTAGATGAAAGTTCTTATCAAGGTGGAAAAATGGGTGAAAATCATCCAATTGCTTGGCATCATGAATTTGATGGTGGAAGATCTTGGTATACTGGAATGGGACATACGGCAGAAAGCTTTTCTGATGAGCCTTTTCTACAACATATTTTGGGTGGAATTAAATATGCAGCCGGTGATAGAAAAGCAGTCGATTATGCTTTAAGCACCGTTGCACCAGAAGAAAACCGTTTTCAAAAAATTGTATTAGCAGATAATCTAAATGAACCGGTTGAACTAGACTTTTTACCTGATGGCCGAATTATTTGGATAGAAAGAGCTGGAAAGATTTATGTTTTTAATCCAAAGACTGGGACAGTTAATCTCTCTCAACATTTAGATATTAATTATTTTTCTGAAAATGGATTAATCGGCTTAGCAGTGGATCCAGATTATGATACCAATAAATTTATCTACCTCCACTACTCTGCTCCAGACAAAGAGGTCCAACGATTATCAAGATTTGAATTTGATCCTGATGCTGTTTTTGAATTAAAAAATGAGAAAGAAATTCTCTCTTTAAATATTCAGACCAAGGAATGTTGCCATACCGGAGGTTCTCTTCAATTTGGAGAAAATAGAGAACTCTTCATGTCTACTGGAGACAACACCAATCCTTTTGAATCTGACGGTTTTGGTCCGATGGATGATCGTCCAGGTCGAGAACCTTTTGATGCTCGCGGTAGTTCTGCCAACACAATGGATCTTCGTGGTAAGATTTTAAAAATTATTATCAATGAAGATGGAACGTATGATATTCCTGAAGGAAATTTATTTACTGATCCTTCTGTAGGACGACCAGAAATCTACGTGATGGGTTGTCGAAATCCGTATCGAATTGCTTACGATAAACATACTGATTTTATTTATTGGGGCGATATTGGTCCTGATGCAAAAGATCCAAAAGATGGTCGTGGGCCTGCTGGACATGATGAAGTAAATCAAGCTAGAAAGCCTGGTTTTTTCGGATGGCCGCTATTTGTTGGCAACAATAAAGCTTATCATGATTATGATTTTGACACCAAAAAATCTGGAGAAAAATTTGATCCAAAAAATCCAATTAACGATTCTCGTAACAATACTGGAGCAGTCAACCTTCCTCCTGCACAACCGGCTATGATTTATTATCCTTATGGAGAATCTAGTGAATTTCCACTAATGGGAACCGGCAGTCGAAACGCCATGGCAGGTCCTATTTTTTATAAAGATGATTATCCTGAATCAGACAATCGTCTTCCAGCTTATTATGATAAAAAGTTTTTTAGTTATGAATGGATGCGTGGTAGAATTTTAGCCAATAGTTTTAATGAAGAAGGAGATTTAATAAAAATGGAACGATTTCTTCCTTCCATGGAATTTGCCAATCTTATTGATCTTGAATTGGATAAAAATGGAGAACTCTATTTATTAGAATATGGTAAAGGTTGGTTTTCTAGAAATATAGATGCACGTTTGGTGAAACTAGAATATCAAGGTGGTAATCGCCCTCCTATTGCCAAAATTGAAATAGCAAAAAAATACGGTGCACCTCCTTTTAATGTGCAAGCATCTGCAGAAGCATCCATCGATTATGATGAGGATAAACTATCTTATGAGTGGTATAACAATAATAATTTAATTGGAAAAGGTAGTTCGTTAAGCCATACCTTTAGTTATCCGGGAGAACAAAAAATCACTTTAAAGGTGAAGGATGGAAATGGCAAATCTAATTCCACGGTTACTACGGTTTATGTTGGTAATACAGAACCAGATGTTGCTATTGAACTGGAAGGAAATAAGTCCTTCTTTTGGGATAACCGACAATTGGCTTATACCGTCGCCATTAACGACCAAGAAGATGGTCAACTAAATCAAGGTATTTTACCGACCAGTGTAACCACCACGATTGATTATATGAAAGAAGGATTTGATGAAAACGTGGTAGCGATGGGTCATCGAGATAAATCTTTTGCTACGGCTGGAGAGCGATTAATTGACGAAATGAATTGTTTGTCTTGTCATAAAATCGAAGGATATTCTGCCGGACCAAGTTATACCAAAGTCGCAGAGCGCTACCCAACAGATAGTCCGGCTAAAGTAAGTTATCTAGCAAAAAAAATCATCAATGGCGGTGGCGGTGTTTGGGGAGAAAAAGCCATGCCTGCTCACCCGAATCTTTCTGAAGCCGATGCAAAGGCGATCGTAAACTATATTCTATCTATCAATAATCCTCCTTCCCAAAATGGTCTAGCACCAACCGGAAATTATGTTTTAAATGACCATAATGATACCAATAAAGAAGGCAGATATATTTTAAAATCTTCTTACCTAGACAAAGGTGGTGAATTTGTTGGTCCACTCAAAGCTTCTTCTCAGTTATACCTTCGCTATTACCAAATTACCGCAACTAGCCATCAGATCAGTGATAAAACGGAAAAGATCAAATTAGAAGCTGAATTATTCCCTAATGTAAAAGATCAGCATCGAGCCGTAGCCGTTCAGTCTGGTGGATTTTTTGGTTATAATCAAATTGACTTAACGGAAATCAAAACGGTCAATATTGAATTTTATACCAAAAACAATGAAAAACCCAATGGGACCTTAGCGTTAAAAGCGAATGGAAATATCATTGGAAAAGCAGAGGTAGGCAATCACTCCAATAACGGAAATGGTGGTTATTCTCTCAAAATTCCAATTGAAAAATTTGATGATTTTGCTAAACTAGTTTTAACCTATAATCATCCAGATTGGAATAACACGATCGCCATTCATCGACTAGATTTTCTAACGGAAAGAAATATTCGACAATTGTCTATGAAATAAAATCAAACTACCGATTGGTATGTTCGATAATAGTTGGTTTGCCCTCTTTGTTTTAGAAGAGGGCAAACTAACCAATTAATGGTTTACTATAAAAATCTAACTAAACTACTACTCTTTAGCCTTAGTAAACCCTCGTTCTTTTGCGATCTTATCAATAGAGTTGATAATCGAACCTTCTAAGCTATTCTTATTGGAATGGTCTTTTTTCGCGTTTTGAATAAATTGAGATCGGAGCTTATTATTCTCATTAATCTCTGATTTAATTCGTTCGCGATCAGCCTTTATTTTTTCGATTTTTTCTTCAATTTCTGCTACGGTATTATTCTGAAATTCTGAAGGTAATTTTTTCGTTTCAGTCGCAATCTTTTTATCTTTTTGATAAGCATCTACCAAATCCCAAGATTCTGCTTTGTATTTTTTTGAAGCCTTGAACTTGGATCGTTCAGCCATATTCGAAGCACTATAACTTCCTGCGTTACTATCTTGTAAAATCTGCTGTTCTTTCTTTTTGATACCACCAGTCCCAATTGGAATATAAGTATTGTTGAGTTGTTGGTTGAGTTGATTGATCTGCTGGTCATAAGGTGTTTCGATATACACTGTTTTTTCATTATGATCAATATGAAAATAACTTCCTTTTCCAGCGATGGCTCCTTTTTCCCAATTTAATTGTTTTCCTTGATTTCGATCACCACAAAAGATAGTATTTACAACGATGCTTTTCTCTACTGCTTCCCCACAACTTTGTGCATAAGAAATTCGTCCTTGTGTAAAAGATTCATTCCCTGCGATATAAATCACTTTGAGATGATCTTCTCCTGGTCTCCATTCTAGCTCTTGTAAAGAGGTTCCGATAACTTCTCCAGCATATTCTTTAGAACCACTCGTCCCTAATTCAAATAATTTTTGAGAGAATAGATCCATATCAGTGGTAAAATCTAAAAGTTTTAAAATTTCATTTTTTTCATTTCCCAAATTATTGCTACCATATACATAAAGTGCCATTTCTAAATCAGGTTCTCCATCTGGTTTTTCTAAAATAGCCAGTTCATTCATAATTTTCCAAAGCTGCGATTTAGCCTGTTCAATCAACCCACTCATAGAACCACTTACATCTAATAACAAAGCCACTTGTACCGCAGAATTGCTTGTTTTAACTGGAGCATTAATAGAAGGTTCAGCGGGTGGTATAGGACTTATTAAAGTGTTTGCCGTTTGAGGATTAAAAAGATGCCAAGCATGGGCCAGAGATAAATAACTTGCTGTAAGAGAAATCGCGACCATGGCGATAATTGTTTGCTTTTTCATTGCGATATATTTTATAAAGAATTAATAAATGTTCTATCATTGAAGTTTTTAAACAGCTTCAACTTCATTACCCCTACAAGATCAATCAAAAAAAAACTTTAAAAAATCTATAAAGGGCGAATGACCCCGTTGACTGGGTGAATGCATCCAGTGGGTTGGTAATTGAACTTTGGAAAAATTCTTCAGAAAATTGGCTGCGCATCCTTCCTAAATCCTTTGTATATTTATGCCATAATGAAGTATCTCACTACCCTATTAATTCTATTGTTTCTGACTATCGGAACGGAAAGTCTTGCTCAAAAAAAGATGAGTAAAAAGTCTAGCAGAAGGTCTGATGAAATCTCACAATCTGTAGAACTCCTCTCGGAAGCAAAGCGTCTGAAAGACAGCGCACCTAGTCAAGCGATTGCTTTATTAGAACAGGTAATCTTTGATAAGTCAAAAAATCCAGATTATCAAAATCAGGGAGAAGCTTATGTTTTGCTCGGAGATATTTATCAATCGATCGATCAATCAGACTTGGCGCTAAAAAGATATCTTGATGCGGAAAAAATTTATTTGAGATCGAAAAATATTCCAGTACCAGCCTTGGTATATCA
>JALZUU010000409.1 GCA_023300665.1 Saprospiraceae bacterium
GCTATTATTCCATTTTATAAAGAATAGATCTATTAAAATTTATAAATCATGATGAAAGGTGATGTTCCTTCTAAGAAAAAGATTCCCTTTAAGATCAATGATCCTTTTCGAGATTATCTAAAAGGCAATGGTCGTGTAATTGATTTACCGCTCCAATACAGCGATATGCTACGTTACACAGAATCGACTTCATTGCTCGACGCTGATGGCAACGACACGCTTTGGGAAACGGTTTATTATACCCATCAAGATCAAGAAGAAATTGAAAAAGCACTGACACGCATCTATGCTTTGTTAAAAACAGATGGAAATACCAAAGTACTCGAACATCTTAAAGTTGCAAGAATTGACTTTTGTACTTTTGGAAATACACAACCTTTTCGCGTACGAATCATCAATCGTCTCAATGATAATTACGACCACTTCTATGTAAAAAAAGCTGATGCCTCTCGTGTCTATGGCCTTGAACTAGAACATATCCTAGCGCCTGAATATATCCTTTATCTGGTCGATGGAAACACCCTCATTGAAGAACATGTGGCTGGAATTCCGGGAGATATCTTTATGAAAAACGGATTGCAGGATACGGAATTTAACCAGATTAGAATCGCCAAAGAGTTTGTAAAGTTTAACGAACGTTGTTTTGTTCGTCTTTTGGGCGATATGCGCGCCTATAATTATGTAGTTGATGTAACGCCGGATATTGAAGGTTCTCAATTTAGAATTCGCGCGATAGATTTTGATCAACAATCTTATGAAGGTCGCAAGAGTTTTTATCTGCCACAATATTTTAAAGAAAATAACCCTATTATTTTTCTCGGCATTCAACATATGAAAGCAGAAACCGTCAAGCAATATCAACTGGAAGAGCGTAGTTTGATTGCTACTCGTGCTAAATCTCACCGAGCGCGATTAGACAAATTATTCAGTATTATGGTCAAGGATAAACTTTCTGATGATGAAAAAGTTACCTTATTGAAGGATGAGCTTGCTTACCATCATAAAACAAAGGATTTTGATACTTGTCAAAATATGGGAGAAATTGTTTTGACAAATGTCAATTTAGTGCTGAAAAAAGAATTTAAACAGAGTATTTTAGCGGAAGAATAATCAATAATAGATTTTGAAAATAATACAAATCACAGATCTACATCTTGATCGAAAAGGTAAAACGCCTTATGATATCGATGTTAGAAAAAATTTTACGGATATCATGCGCGAGGTGCGAAGCGAGCAACCCGACCACTTGGTGATTTCTGGTGACTTATGTTTTGATAAAGGCGAAAAGAAAATCTATGAGTGGATTCGGAATATTTTGGACTTACAGGACTTCTCTTATAGCTTGATCGCAGGCAATCACGATGATCCAATTTTGATGGCAGAGGTCTTTGGATTAGAACATTTACTAACCGATGACGAAATATTTTTTGCTAAAAAAATCGGTAAATCTACCTGCCTCTTTCTAGATTCTGCAAAAGGGTATCATTCCGAAAATCAACTTAAGTGGTTACGCCGACAACTACACAACCACAAACGAGAATTGATTGTTTTTATGCACCATCCTCCTTTTAAAATTGGAATGCCTTTTATGGATAAAAAACATGGACATAAAGACATGAAAACCATCACGAGCTTGCTAAGTGGCTATTCCAATAATATCACTGTTTTTTGTGGACATTATCATATCGAAAAAACCATTCGCTACAAAAATATTTTATTACAAATTACGCCTTCTTGTTTTTATCAATTAGATCAAAATTCACCAGAATTTAAGGTAGATCACCATCGAATTGCCATGCGAATTATTCAACCTAAAACACGTCGAATAGCTACCTCGGTACGATACTTCAAAGGGAATAAGCTATCAGCTAAATAAAATCAAAAAAATGCTTTCTCCGAAAACCGAAGAAAGCATTTTTTAAAGATCAATTAGGGACGGTCATTTTAGTGGTTATGACCATCATGTGATCCGTGGTTATGACCGTCGTGTGATCCATGATTCTGTGGCTGAGCTGCTTTAGTTTCGTTCATCGTGTAATCCATCTTACAAGCAGGACAAGTACCAGGCTTGTCGCTACCACTACCTACACATTTCATAGGACAAGTATAAGCTGAAGTATATTCCTTAGCAGAAGTGTCGGTTTGTTTTACAACTTTGGGACTAGATTCACAGGCGGTAAAATTAACCCCTAAAAATAATAAGGAGCCACAGAAAAAAAGTTGGAAGAGATATTTCATAAATATTTATTTTAAAGAATTAAAGTATAGAAATTGTTTATGAACAATTACTTAACGAAGATAACCAAAACTTACATGGATTCAATAATTTCTGAGATTTGATTTATCTCTTCTTCCGTATTAAAATAATGAGGGGATAATCGAACGACCCAATCTATTCCTTTTTTATTAAAATCAATCTGACCTTGGTGCTTTTGACTAATTCCGTAATAGACCTGATTTTTAGAAAAACAGTTTTGTATATCTTCGATTGTTTTGCCTTCTTTTCTAAAAGTAAGAATATTAGAAGTCTTGGTTCCTAAATCATAGGAAGTTACGGAAGGAATCGCAGCCAAGTTGCTCCGCAATTTTTTCATAATTTTATTACTCCGTTCTTCAATATTCTGAATTCCAATTTCATTTAAATACCGAAGTGCTTCGGTTAGTCCCGTCAACATCGCATAAGGTTTTTCCCAGCTACCAAAACGTTCTGCCGAGTCCATCAATTCGTAGGTTTCGTTTCCTGTCCAAGTAGCGTTTCCACCATCTAATAATAAAGGTGCATAACCTCGATCTAGGATACGATCTGAAACATACAGAAAGCCTGTTCCACGAGGTCCTCGTAAAAATTTACGTCCCGTAGCAGTTAAAAAATCACATTTTATGTCTCTGAGATTAACATCCATCTGTCCAATCGACTGACAAGAATCTAATAAGAAAATCAAGTTTTCAGCCTCGCAAATTTCTCCAACAGTTGCTACGTCTTGCACCAATCCTGAATTCGTTGGAATATGCGTAATCGCTACTAATTTTACTGGATACTGTTCGATCAGTTGACGGAAATGAGCGATATCCAAATCCCCATTAGGCAAGCTTTTTATAATTTTAAAAACCACTCCTCTCTTTTTGTGAAGTGATAAAAACTGTAAAAAGTTGGAGGTATAATCTACTTCAGAAGTCAGAATAACATCTTTGGCATAAAGTGGGATCGAAGATAGCGCCTGCATAAATGCGTTACTAGCACTATGCGCAAAGGTGATGTTGCGGGTAGCACAACCGATGAGTCTTGCTACTTCTTGATGAAACTCAGCTATTTCATCTGCCCGTTGTCCTTCAACTGTGTAACCGCCCTCCCGTTCTTCTCGATGTAGGTATGCTGTAATTTTTTCCGTCACAGACCGCGGCATCAAAGAAGCTCCTGCACTATTAAAAAAAAGTTTATTCCCGTAATCGACGAGGTCTGTCCGTATTTTTTCGTGGTTCATTTTGGATAAAGGTTAATAAATTTCTACAATCATATCGATTTCTACCGCAATTCCTCTAGGTAATGATCCCATTCCAACGGCAGCTCTAGCATGTTTACCATTTTCACCAAAAACCTCAACCATTAAATCAGAAAAACCATTAACAACTTCAGGCTGGTTACCAAAATCAGGAGTAGCTCGAACCATTCCTGCAACCTTGAGAATTTGCTTTACCCGGTTGAGCGTTCCGAGATGATCTTTGAGAACTGCAAGTTGGTTGATACCTGCGATGCGAGCGGCTTCGTATCCTTGCTCTTGCGTCAAGTCTGCTCCGACAACTCCTTTGATATAAGTGCCATCTGCTTTACGAGGTCCTTTACCAGCGAGATAAAGAATCTTTCCCGCTTGGCGAATATTGACAAAATTGGCGACCGGTTTGGCAACGGCAGGTAAGGTAATTCCTAGGTCAGTTAATTTTTGATCGTATTGGTGATTCGGAATAGGATCCGTTTTCGCAATGGTCTTTTCCTGATTTTGACAAGAGCAAAAGAAAAGAAGAATGAATAGGAGGTAAATGTTTTTCATGGTGGGGAATTAGTTATTTTTTCCGAAGTTGTTCAATTAGAATAAAAATTACGCAGTATATTCCGCAAATTTCTCTTGTACAATTTTTTCTAATTTCCCAAAATCATAGCTTAAAGTAGTTGAAGTAATGCTAACCGGAGTGCCGTAAGTTTTCATATTTGCTTGCATCAGTTTTCGTTGCATCCCATTTTTTGCTTTTTCGATATATGCTTCAGGGTTCTGTACCTCGATCAATAAAAATTTAGTTGCCATCACCTGATGTGTTTTAATCGCCGTAATATCGGACCAATTCACCAACCCAATACTTGTAGCATTAGAATGATCCGTGATCCCTTGATCGTCAATGATTAAACCAGTTTTTTTGTCGAACATTTTTATGATTCCATAAATTAATGTTGCACCAAAAAACAATACACTAGCAGCTCCTACAATTTTCGAATACATAACATTCTCTGATAGAGATTCTGCTTGCGTAAATAGACCAAAGCCCAAAATTACAAACCCAATAGAGCCTACAATTCCAAAAATCATTTTCCCTTTACTAAGTGGTATTTCAATAGGTTGATTCATATTTTTTATTTTATGTAATGATAATCAATATAGTTTAATCATCAAATATTTTAATTACCTATTTTCGTTTTTTAATCTTAAAAACTGTTTAAAATCAAATCAATACCAAAAAAAAAATGATCTCGAAAATTATCGAGATCATTTTTTTAGAATCAAGGTGAAATATTTTTTATTCTGCAATTACAAAGTTCAAGAATTGACATCCGGATTTCCCTGTAATCTTTACGATATAATATCCTGAAGGAAGTGACTGAATATCATCAATCGCTAATCGAACGGGGCCACCATTCAAAGGAATTATATTTTCAAATAACTTACTAGAATTTCTGTCGAATATTTCGACTCTTACTTCGTCCTCTACTCCTTCTGTGTCTTGAATAAACAACACGTCTTTAACCGGATTAGGATATAGCAAGATGGAAGTATTTTCCTCCAACTTAACTACCTCTACAGATGAATATTCGTACGAATCATCTAGGTCGACCATTTTAAGTCTATAGTAGTTCCAACCAAAAGATGGTGAAGCATCTTTGGAGGTATATCGTGCAACTACAGAAGCGCCTCCTTTGCTATTAACATAGTCTATCGGTTCGTAATTAATTCCATCGACAGAACGTTCTACCAAAAAGTGGCTCACATTTATTTCTGTTTCTGTTTCCCATTTTAGATCCACGCTACCAGATCTAGGTATCGCGTCAAAACTTCTTAATTCAACTGGAAGCGAATTCAATGAACTAGTGGATGCTATGGTAAAAGTTTCTACACCAAATGGTGGTGGCTCACTTAAGGAACTCGCTACAAATCCACCTACACCTACTATACCAACAGATTCTTGACCATAGCTTATCCATTCTGTTCCATCCCAACCTGCTACCACTAGATCATCAATTTCTGTTATACCTGCTTCGTTAGAATCTTCCCAAGTTAAAGTCAGATCTAGATTACCAGTATTTGCATTTTTTTCAACGATCCAATGTCCGTCTGTACTGACATTATTAATTGCACTTTCAAATGTTTCCACCCCAAATGGAGGCGGCTCGCTTAGATACTGTACCGTAACCTCTGATGATGGGTTACTGATCGCCGAAATGGTGATCGGTGCATAAGCATTACTCGTTCCAATTGGTAAAGTTAGATCTTGACCTGCAGTCGTTCCTAATTTTCTAATAGGTCCTTCAATATAAGCGTTACTACTTCCTGAAATTATGGCACCATCTTTTAAGACAACCATAGCAGTCAAATCACTTACTAAGTTACCATTCGTTAATATCAAAGAATCTTGAACAATCAAATCTTCGGTAAGAATAAAGGGCTGCGAGGAAGTATTTTCTAATCTAATTTCTTTAAAAAATAAGGAATCTGTACCTGAGTTTGGTAATTTTCCTGGAGGTATTGTTTGAGGGCTAGAGCCATTAAAAATTAATACCCCTTCGTCTTTCATAATTAATTTACCAAAATTAGTCGGGCGAATAATATTACCTCCTAAATATAGCGCTCCTTTCTCAGCAATATCTATGATGACTTTTTCTTCTCCTGAAGTATTCATTATAATATCCCCTCCTATCGTAATATTTCCTCCACCTCCTTCCATATCCAACTTGGTTCTAGCACCATGAGCTTCCATATATACGTTTCCTTCTATGTATATAGTTGCTGCTGATGTAGTTCTTAATTTAGCAAAGTCATCACTGGCAGTAGATGAGTTGAATAAATATACACTTGAAAGTATCTCAAGTCTAGAGGTTCCGCTTAAGGTCACTCCTGCTTCTTTACCTGTGCCGTTTAATATAAGTATCAAGCTATCTCTAAAAACAGCTTCAGCACGATTAGCCATGACAAAATTAAAATCCTCTCCTTTACTATTCGTAAATACCGTATTACCTTCTACATCTAACAAAGCATCATCACCTACATAAATTTCTCTACTATTTTCATCAGGACCAGCACCTAAGTAATCAAACCTAAAGGATCCTTTGATAAAGGTTTTTGCATTTTCTTCTATATAAAAATCAAATTCTTTGTTTATATTATTTTCAACAACTCTTAAGAAATGACAGTTCCCCTCAATAATTACGACAGCATCACCTCCTATCCATAGATGTAATTCTTTGTCAAAACTATGTAAGGCTGCTTGAATATCATTTAAAACTATCAAAGAGTCTGTTCCAGAAATCTCCAATCCTGAGTTAACGTTCAAAATATTAGAAATTAATAAATTCTGGATTATTTTTTTGCTATTAAGATTTAAATAGACTTCATGTTGAATAATTACTTCATCCATTTCTCCAGGAATCATTCCACTACCAACACTCCATGTATTTGGATTATTAAAATCTCCATTAGCAACAGAAGTAAAAACGGTTGCATTTACAATAGAAGTGAAAAAAAAGCAAATAGAAAAAACAAATAAAAACTTGAAACATATTTTCATAAAACAGTTTGATTAGCAGGGAGATGAGTATTATTCATGGGAGGAATAAACAAAGGGAAAGAAAGTGGAAGTGGATTTTTCGTAATAGACCAAAAAAGATGCCAGAATAATGTCACAAATTTTTAATTAATAAGGGTTGTTTTAAATGATTATGCTTCAACCAGTTCTTTTTACAACCGCTTTCTGTGGAATAGAATTTGCATATCTCTACATTAAATGTTTTATTAACCCAATCAAGAGCAAAATCCATGAGATTTATCTATTTGCTATTTGTTCTTTTGATACAATTATCTGCTCAAGGTTCTAACCATAAAATAGATAGTCTCCTTAATACCTTACCTCCTCTGCAGAAAAAAGGTAGTAATAAAAAATTAATTGAAATTCATCTTAAGTTAGGTAATCTTTTATCAGCAAGGTCTGAAGAAAAATACGAGGAGTCCATTTATCATTATGATCTTTGTGCCAAAATCGCGTTAAACGACGAAGATTATATCACAGCTATTCAAGCTACTTTCCATTCAGCAGTAAGCCACAAAAGAACCAATAATTTTCAGCAAGCACTTGAAAAATTTCACCAAATAGTAGAATTTAAAAAAGGTATAGTTGAGGAGTCAATGAGAGCCAATGCATACACACAAATCTCTTCTATTTATCAAGCATTAGGAAATTATGAAAAAGCCTTCGAACAGCAGATGCAAGGATTACTTATTTTTGAAGTAAAAGAAGACTCTCTTGGAATTGCGAATAGTCATTATAATATAGGAACCATTTTCTTCTATCAACTCCAATATGAAAAAGCATTAGAATCTTATCAAAAAACCAAAAACATCTGTGATGCTTTAAACAAAGAGCATTTTATCTATTCTTGTCTAGCAGCGTTAGGAGCGGTTCACGCTAAACTGGGAATGCATAAAGTAAGTTTGGAGTATAATCGACAATCATTGGAACTTGCTGAAAAATTAAATTATAAAACGGGTATCGCCTATGCGAAGGGTAATATAGGAAGCAATTTTGTTACTCAAAAAAATTATATCAAGGCAGAAGCATTTTACAAAGAAGCCATTCAACTTAAAACAGAACTTAGGGATACCTATAGCGCCATTGGCAATAAAATCGAAATTGCCCAATTATATTTAGAGTGGGGAAAAGCAACAAAAGCAAAACGCTATTTAGCAGAGGCACTACAATCTGCTAAAGAATTAGACTCCCGTAGCCGCCAATCTGATATTTATAAACATCTCGCGCTGGTACACGATCAACTCAACGAACCATTGGTAGCCTATAAATATAACAAGCGGTATGTCTCTATGAAGGATTCTCTATTAAATGAAAAAACATTGGAGGAAATGGGACAATCTAAAAGAAGGTTTGATGTCCAAAAGTCTGAGCATGAAATTCAACTGCTAAAAAAGGGAAATGAACTATTAGCAAAAAATGAAGAAATTCGTCAACAACAAATCTATTTGTTTGCAATCTCTACCATTGCGATTCTTTTATTTTTACTTTGGAATAAGAATAAATTAAATTATCAAAATCGGGTTAATAAATTATTAGAAGAAAAAAATCTACTGTTAAATTCTAAAAACGAAGAAATTCATATTAAAAATAAACAACTGGAACTTTCCAATGAAGACCTCCAGCAATTTGCTTATGTCGCTTCTCATGATTTAAAAGAACCACTACGAATGATTAATTCCTATACCAAGCTTTTAAAGCGTAGGTATAGTTCGGCTTTTGATGAATCAGGAAATGAATTTATGCACTATATCGTTGATGCAGTGGATAGAATGGAAACACTACTCAATGATTTATTAGATTTTTCTCGAGCAGGTACACAAGAGGAACCTTCAAAATTTGTCTCTACCAATGATGTCATGTTTATGGTGGAATCTAACCTACGACATCGAATAGAATTACTAAAGGCAACTTTGGTTATTAAAAATAAAAACCTACCCCTTATTAAAGCGCATCAAACACAACTCTTACAACTTCTTCAAAATCTTGTGAGCAATGGAATGAAGTTTAAAGGAGAAAGAAATCCAATCGTAGAGGTAGATGCACAGCCTTCAAAAAACGGATATACTTTCTCTGTAAAAGACAACGGGATTGGTATCTCTAAAGAAAATCTAGAAAAAGTTTTTGAGATGTTTCGTCGCTTACATACACGCGAAGAATATGAAGGAACCGGTATCGGATTGGCAACTTGTAAAAGAATCGTCGCTACTTGGGGTGGTGATATCTGGGTTGAATCTAAACAAGGAGAAGGGAGTACTTTTTTCTTTTCCGTGCCGAACGCTGCGATTCAATTGCCTTCTCCTCAATTAGAAAAAGTAGAAGCTTAATCTTTATCACATAACAAGCTTTGTCTCTTTGGATCTTTAAGGATGATTTAATAAGCTAAACTAATCACCGTTCTTTTTTTATGCATCCTATAATCTTTGGATTGATTATTTAGGTCTATTTGTATAATATTAGAATGACGAAGAACATTATTAAGGCAAGTATTTTCAACCTTTATCGTTCTTATATTTTTTTCTACTTTCCCAAAAGTTCCCCTAGCCTTAATGTGATCTCTGACAATTTTAACTTCCGTCATTTTAAAGTTAGCAACTTGGTCGTTGAATTGAAAGCTGGTGTTTTCATCCAAGTAAGCCTGTACATTTTTGAGGTTTACTTCCGTAGTTTTGATCTCAAGTGATTCAGTAAAATCTTCTAGATCAAAGGTAATGTCTAAATTTATAATCGCCTTGGATGCAGTAATATGAAACGTTGCTACCGGCACATCGTGAACAGGTGTGAGTAGATTTGTAAAAAAAATGGTAGATATAAGAACTAGAATTTTCATTTTATTATTTGTTTTTTATAAATATTCGCTCCATCTCTAGAGGTAATTTGTAAAAAGTATAATCCAGAAGACATTCCTTTAAATTCGATTTTGGTAAAACCCGATTTTTGAGTTACTATTTTTCCATCTATCGTAAATATGGTTACACTTATCCATTCGTCAGTTGGCATTTGAATACTAAAATCACTATTAGAAGGATTAGGGCTAACAATTATTTCTTTAGGATCAAGATCTGAGACAGAAGTTGTTAATCCATCACAATTTTCATCAATATCATTACCCGCTATCTCCATCGCTAATGGATTGATATTGGGGTTATTATCATCGCAATCAAACTCCGCTAAAAAGCCATCATTATCATTATCGACTCCCGTTGGTTGATCAGCACTATTTTCGAAATCTTCGCTTACCGTTCCCATTAAGCATCTAGGTATTTGTGGAAAGGTAGAAGTAATAACATAGAAATATTGGAAAGTTTCCATCCCATTCGCCGTCGAAATGGTCACCGAGCTTTGAATACCATTACATTCATCTAAATCTCCTTTTCCACAGATAAATTCATAATCATTGGTAAATTTTCCAGAGTAAGCACCACAAGGAGCGGTAATATTATCTCCCGGTCTCAAGCCTCGTTTTAATTGAAAACTCGGAATTAACTCTTTGAGATTTCCATCTGGATCGGGTCCAAATCTATATAAAATAGGAAAGCCATCTGACGCCCAACCGATGTGCAATGGCGTGCTAGGAATGGTATTCGTAGTCGAAATTCCTGGCGATTCATTTTCCACGTAAGTAAACATATTGCCATGATAATGGTACCCTTGAGGACCAGTATGGGCAGAAGCACAATCAAGTCCAACTAGATCTTGTCCATTACCTTGATTATTGATCGGCTCGAACACCCAGTCCCAGTTAAATTCACCAGTATTTTGATTTTCAAAGATAAAAGGAGTTGCTGGTGCAGGCGCGAAGATTACACCGTTTTTTGCTACCCCAAAATACCTTGCTGGTCTTCCATTGTCTCTTATCACCTTGGTAATTTCGTTGGCCAAGGTCGGTGTCAAATCTATTCCAAAGTCATAATAGGTTTGCGAAGGAATTTGATTTGGGCTATTATAGCAATAATCGTGATCCGGAAAATTATTAGTATATATTTTACGAATATCTCCTTCTATAGATTCGTAGTAAACGCTTGGTTCATTTGGCACTTCGCAACATCCGATATTCGAGGTATTTAAAGAATTGTCCGCCGTGCAATCATCCTCACAATCATCGATCACTATCTCATTACCATTTTGAATACCATCCTGACAAGACCAACTTGTTCTAATTACTTCTACCTCCTCTTGCATGGCTGTAAGCAATGCTTGTTCTTCCGAGGTCAGGTTACCGATTAGATTATTCTCTTCTAAAATATTTTCTGAAATTTTATAAAACTCAACATTTCCATTTTCATCTTCAATCAATTTATAATCATGATTTCGAATAGCCCAACTCAGCACATTACCATCTTCATAGTCCGTATAAATATAGGGTCTATTAAGATCAGATTCGCAAGACAATAATGGTTTTAAACTCATACTATTATTGATGCCACCAGAAAGTTGTTCTCCTGTAAGTTCGATGATAGTAGAATATAAGTCTGCTACATGATTGAGATTATCATCAATTTCGTTTACTCTAGAAACACCTTTTCCAGAGATAAAAAGTGGAACTCGAACACCTCCTTCATAAAGTGATCCTTTAGAATGATTAGAAGGAAAATTTTGAATTACATTACCTGGAGTTCCATTATCTCCAACAAAAATAATCACTGTATTATCTCGTGTGGCTTCATCCAAACTATCTAATAATCTTCCGATTTCATGATCCATGGCTTCTATAGCCGCTAGATATTTTCCTAAATTATTACTGGTATCTCCTACGGTGTATAAATCACTTGGAGGTACATGAAATGGTCCGTGGGGAGCAGCATGTGCCAACCACAGAAACCAAGGATCATCTTGATTCGCTATCCAATCAATGGATGCATCAGTTAGATCGGTCGTTACATATTCGTCGCTGGTTGAAACCATACCGTTTTCAACCTTGTCCCATAAATAATAATCTGCAACGGAAGAAGTAAACAATCCTTCGTAATGATCAATACCATGCTGAATAGGATGATCATAATCTACGGGACTGGAAATATGCCACTTACCTATTACCGCTCCTGCATATTCACCATTCGTGGTTTCTGCTATTTTACTAAATAAAGATTGATGCACTAAATCTAGATTCCCAGGAGGTTTCATCACTCCTGTTTTTATTCCATATTTACCACTCATAATAGACGCTCTGGTAGGCGTACATTGAGGTGCTGCCCAAGTATTGGTAAAGGTCACCCCATTTTCTCTCAAAGCATCAAGATGTGGAGTCGTAGGCATTCGGTCGTTCTGCTGATAACCATTTGTTGCATCTACTCCTAGATCATCGGCAATAATCAGTAAGATATTAGGTTGATTTTGTTGACCTAATATCGTGGAACTAGTGATTAAAAAAAGAAAAAGTATTAAGCTATTAATGCGTGTCATATTAATTTTTATTTTCTATCTGCTTGAGCGCTAAAAGTATCTACGTACTTTATCGTGTTAGGTTTAATCTGAACATTTATTTCTTCATTTATTTCTCGGATCAGTGTTTCTTCATCCGATTCGCCTTTTTCCCTTTTTCCTCCAGGAATATAGTATACTGACTTTCCTTTTGATTTAGTAGATAATACTTTTCCTCCTTCCGTTCTAAAGTATGCTATTTTATCTATCTCATTCATACTCTTTTAATTAAAATATTCACAGATTGTTTTCTCACCAAAATTACAAAATTCCCTATCTAAAATTTATTAGCTAGCCGGTTACAAACGACTACAAACGGCATTAAACAGCTATTCACCGACTATCACTACCTACTCCCCCTATCTTTGTAGTAGAAACAAACAACAACCAATTTATACGCAACACTTATTACATCTTCTTTTATCATTTAAATTTTCAATAATGAATAATCTTAAAAACAGCGTACACTTGATTGGACACCTAGGAAAGGATCCTGAGGTCAGAACTTTTGAAGACGGCCGTAAATTGGCCAAGGTAACCATCGCTACCAAAGACAGTTACAAGAATGCCAACGGCGATAAAGTCATCGAAACACAATGGCATAATTTAGCTGCTTGGGGAA
This sequence comes from Saprospiraceae bacterium, assembly GCA_023300665.1. GTDB lineage: Bacteria > Bacteroidota > Bacteroidia > Chitinophagales > Saprospiraceae > JALZUU01. The sequence continues at coordinate 13,106 of JALZUU010000409.1, forward strand.
AGACCGCCGAACTCATGGAAAAGCTTTTATCAAAAGGAAATGAAATTGCAATACAAGGAAAATTGACACACCGTACCTACGAAGACAAGGAAGGCACCACCCGTAATTTTACGGAAATTGTCATCAACGAATTTATGAAAATTGGCGCAGCTGCCCGAGCTTAAATACACTGCGCATTAAGCTCAATGCTCGCCAATCAATTATGGTAATAAGCGTGAAAAGAATTAGTCTTTATCAACTGCTTATCTGATCCACCACTAATGATTGATGTTTTATTCTAACGCCCCGCTCATCGACGAGAGCAGGGCGTTTTTTTATCCAAAAAATCTATTTATTGATATTTCTCAATCAAAAATGTTTCTTTTTAAGGAAACTTTTTATATATTGTAAATACACCAACATGAAACAAAAATTTAGCATAATCTTTTTATCTGAAGCTTTAGATTTTATACTCAACTTAGATAAAAAAACAAGTGAAAAAATTATCTACAATCTAGATAAGGCAACCTATTCGATGGATCCAAAATTATTCAAAAAACTAACAGGAGAAATTTGGGAGTTCAGAACAAAGTATAATAAAAAGCAATTTCGACTCTTCGCATTTTGGGACAAAAGAAATACCGAGGAAACATTAGTAATCTCTACTCACGGCATTATAAAAAAAGATAGTAAGATTCCTAAAAAAGAAATCCAAAAAGCAGAACGATTAATGAAAATATATTTCGAAGAAGATAATCAGTGATTCTAAAAACAACTTTCTAAATAAAAACAAACCATTATGAAAAAGAAAAAGGCACTTAAAACAACTTCTTTAGATGAGGTAAAAAATAAAATATTAGGTAAAATTGGAACGCCTAAAAGAGATAATTATGAATTTGAATTAAAGTTAGATTTAATCGGAGAAATGATAAAAAAGGCTCGAAAAAAAAGAAGTTTAACGCAAGCAGAATTAGGAGATCTAATAGGAGTTCAAAAAGCACAAATCTCTAAACTTGAAAATGGTACCAGCAATGTCACTATAAGCACTATACTAAAAGTATTCGACGCATTAAATGCTAAGGTCAATTTTAAAATTGAAATACTAGATCAAACTATACACCTTGGTAAAACACAAAAGCGCCCTGCACATAATTGATGGACAGGGCACTTTTTAACCATTAAATTTTTATTACTAATATCCTCTTACATCTCCGCCCAAGTTATCTTTGATTGAAATAATTTCCGGACCGCCTTCATAATTAATCATTCCTCCGGTGCTTGCCGTAGCATCTAGCGTTTCAGTAGCAACTACTTTCGCATGGGCCCCAGTATTTGATTTGATATAAGTGCGTTGACAAAGTAGCCCATGCGCATTAAGCATTCCTCCTGTAACAACTTTCGTTCGTTGGCTATAAGCTTTTCCAGAAAGTTTAAGTTGCGCACCAGAGGCTGTCTTTAAGTCAAGATCATTTACTTCGATGGCAATTTTTCCTTGCGCACCACTGACAAATTCTATTTCTAAATGATCTCCAGCAATCGCCTTCGCGGTACTTACCCGCGCACCTGCCGCCACTCTTAAACCATGCAATCGTTGATATTCAATCACCACCTCAATTGCATGACCATCATGACTATCAATATTAAGTGGCTTATCTCTTTTTACTTTTAAAACGCCTTTCTCAACACTGATATCTACTTCGTGTAAATCATATTCTACATTGACACGATTTTCTTCTGACTCCATCAGCACTACTTTCAGATTTCCCCAAATTCGAACTTGATCAAAATCTGAAACGGAAATGCTACGTGCATTTAATTGAAAAAAACTAATAAGAACGAACGTAATGGAAACTAAGGCTTTCATAATTTTTTTTTAGTATAAAAAATGGGTTGCTCTAAGTTCTTTAATTTAGAACTCACCTTAATGACAAGGTACTTTTCTTAAAGGTTGCACGTAATCAGATTTTTACCACTTCTCTCCCAGATTTCTACCCTACTTATTTATATATCGCTCAACCGTTTTTTCACTGCTTCAACCGCTGTTTTTTGTAGCTCAATAGAAGCACGTGTCTCTTCTTGGCTCACTTCATTCTCTTTAATATTATTCTCTGCTTTTTTTATTTTTTCTTCTGCTACTCGGATATCTCGGTGATAGTTATCATTGACTCTCTCTAGTTTTTTTAGGCTTTTATTTAATCTAGAAAGACGCTTTTCTTCTTCTTCTAATTCAATTCTGATTTTCTCACGCGTTACCTCAAGTGCAAAACGCATCAATATTTTTTCTGCTTCTGTGTATTGATCTGAATGTGTATAAGAGTTCAAATATTCATCTTCTAAATCGATCCAAATCGTTAAATCAGTACTCGTTTTTGAACCAGATAAATGGCTATACATATCTACATTACCAATTCCAACTAATTTTCCACTCTCCGTAAAATACTCTTTGGCTTTTTTATTTCTACGCGTCTTTCCTTTAAATTGCTTCAAGTACTTTTTCCACAAGTTTTCCACAAATTTCCGCTCACTATCTGGCAATTCTAAAGTTAGAGAGTTATTAACTCCAGCACTCATGCTTTTCTCCTGCTCAGAAATTTGACCAGATAAAACAGTAAAAGAAATCAAAAAAAGAAAAATGGTAATAATATTTTTCATCGCATTTATTGTTTGGATGAGGTTATGGAAATATAGTCGTTCAACCATCTCCATAACCACGTTAAGAATCTCGCATCATTTTTGAAGCGTTACTACGTTAAGCATTTTAATAAAAAAATCGGAAATATGGGAAATATTCCACGTATTTAACCGATATTTAAGATGAAGTTGCTCGATAACCCCAATTTTTTGATAAAATCTTAGGCATTTTTAAGCAATTTCAAAACCTAAGCGTAAATTTTCTTACTCATGAACTACGTTAAGATCATCATTTTACTGCTATTTTGCTTTGGCAATACCGTAGTATTTGGTCAAAAAGCCCAATTTAAAAAGGCAGACAAGGCATATAAGGCCAAAAATTATTCAGAAGCTATTCCTCTTTACGAAGAAGGATTGGCCATAAAGGATAATTTAAGTAAAAAAACAAAACTAGCAAATAGCTATCGGATGATTAATCAATTGGAAAAAGCTGCTACGCTTTTCCGCGAAGTTGTCCGTGATCCTAAAGCAAAACCTATTACCTATTTTTATCTGGGTGAATCCTTAATGGGCGCTGGAAATTACGACGAAGCCAAATACTGGTTTCAACAATATCATACTAAAGTACCGGAAGATCAACAGGCACTCTTGATGATTGCAGCCTGTAATCAGGTGAAAGATGTAAAATCTGTTTTTCCTGACATGGGCGTTATTCCTTTTGCACACAACTCAGAAGTAGACGATAACGCTCCCATCTTTTGGAATAATCAAATACTATTTTCTTCTGATCGAAATCAGGGAATCAAATTATTAAAACAAAAATCTGGTGTAACCGGACGTGATTATATTCAGGTATATAGTTCCACCGAGGGAAGTAATTTCAACTATAATGATCCAAAGTCTTATTCTGGAAAAGTAAATGAACTTAATAAAAATAGTGCTAACATCACCATTTCTCAAGATGGTACACGCGCCGTATTTAGCCGAAACAGTAAAAATGCAAATAAAAAAAATACACATACTATTCAATTATTCCAAATGGAATCTACGGATGGTAAAAAATGGAAAAATGTAAAAGAGGTAGACTTTGCAAACAACTCCTACAACTTCATGCATCCTGCTTTATCTCCCGATGGTGAAACGTTATTTTTTGTATCTGATAAAGGTAGCGGAGAAGGTGGTACTGATATTTATGTTTCTTATTATAAAAAAGAAAAATGGTCTCGACCTGTAAACCTCGGCCCAGTCATCAATACAGAGTCCAATGAAGGTTTTCCATTTTTTGATAAAGATGGAAAATTATTTTTCTGTTCTAAAGGACATGCTGGTTTTGGAGGATTTGACATTTTCTTTTCCATCCAAAATCCAGAAACAGAACAATGGGATGTCCCCATCAATATAGGAGCTCCCGTCAATAGTCCCGCAGATGATATTTCTATTTTTATTGATCACGAATCTCGTCGTGGACTTTTTACTTCTTCTCGCGATGGTGGTGACGATGATATTTACTTATGTTGGTTAGACGGCCTTCCAAATGAGCTAAAAGAAACAGAAGTCATAGAGACTGAAGTCGATCCTCAACCAGAAATAGTTGAAACAACCATAGAAACAGAAACCGTTGATCCTGTGGTTATAAATACGGAGACAGAAGCAGTTATTGATACACCTGCACCGATTGATTCATCTATAGAAACACCCATCGAACCTACGGTAAAGGAAGTAATTACTGAAACAACTTCCGCTGTTTCACCAGTAACAAACACCGAAGTAGAAACGGTAATACCAACAACACCCGTAGAAACACCTATAGAAATTCTTGAAGTTGAACAAGAGATTCAACCTGAAGTAGAAATGCCTCAAAAAGAAATTTCCGCACCCAAAATTGTAGAAAAGATTTCAGAAATCGAAGCAGGAGATATTGAACTACCTAGTTCTCAGACCGCAAAACCGGTCCAAATTTCTGTTCAAGAAGAGATTGAAATAGTTCCTACTACACAGCCTTCCGTCGAAACCAATAAGGTTATAACACCTGAAAAAACAAGCGAAACTGAGGTGAAAATATCTACTCCGACTGTTGCTCCAACACCAGCATCAACGATTATTCCTAACACAGAAATAGCAGAAGAGGTTATTAAAACTGAAGTAGAAAAAGAAATGCCGGTCATCGAAAAACCAACTCCTAGTCCTTCAACGATTCCTGCTCCTAAACCAGCAGTAGAAGAATTGCCAGCACCACCAGCTCCCGTTCCATCTACCAAAGATGAATCAAAAGCAGATCTAAGTTCGGCCACAACTATTACCACTAGAAGTAGTTTTTCAACACTAAAAAAAGATATAAAAAAGAAGCGATCAACTGCTGGAAAAGTTTATCGCTTAAAAAACATAAGTTACGATCCAGGTGGTTACCTAGTTGAGAAAGCACATGGAGATGCGCTAAATGAAGTTCATAAATTGATGGAAAAAAACAAAGCAGTCATCATCGAATTAGGCAGTCATACTTATAGTGTGGGCCATGATCAAACAAACTTAAAGCTTTCGCAAAATCGTGCAAAAAGAGCAGCTGATTACTTGATAAAAAAGGGAATCGATCCAGAACGAATTTTTGCAGTCGGTTACGGAGAAGAACAAATCTTAAATCGCTGTACCAACGGCGTAGCATGTACACAGTTAGAACACGCCAAAAACGAAAGACTTGAAATTCGAATCATGGACGAAGCACATTAATGTTTTAGGGTCTTAATACAATCAGAGCTTTCCTCAAAATAGTACATCTAACCGGTGTCGTTCCTAAATATTCTCCATCCACTTCCACATCCGTTGGAATTTCTCCCATTGTTTCTATTACCACTTCTCTTGTTTGAAAACTTTTCACCAACAAATGCGCTAAGGTACTTCCGTCATAAAACTTCCAACTATTAAAAATAACACCCCATTTTGTTAATGGCCCTGCTACCGTTAAGGGACGCGGATTAAATAAGTGTCCAGTTTAGACGACTTTTAAATTGATTTAGACGAGGCATTTTTTGAGGTAATCCTACACTATTCAATAATTTTTCGATATCTGGCCATACCCGCTCCACACGACCATTTGCGGCTATTGGGTTGAGAATAATGTACCATTCTGGGGTTTTCATGATCAAATCTAAGGATTCATAGAGAAAAGAAGTACGCTCATCTTATTTTTTACTGAAAATATTAAATAATAAACTACTTTTGGAGATAAGAAATGGTCAAACAACGAAGCTGTTTAAGAATGTTCACAAAAGGTGAGGATAAGTACCTGCCTGCCGGCAGGCAGGCTTGATAATGTGGACGATGCTCATTTTTTTCTGTCCCGAATGCTTTCGGGAGAGAAAAAAATAGCAGAAGATTCACGTTATCAATGACTTGTCCGCAACCATTGTGCTTCATTTTTAAACAGCTTCAATAACCATTCAACCATTCAACACCTCAACGATTCAACAAGAAATATGAATATTCTTAGTTTAAAAAACGTGGTCAAGACTTATCAGGATCACATTGCCGTCAATAACATTAGTTTTGACATGCCTGAAGGATGCATCTTTGGTCTTTTAGGACCTAATGGAGCTGGAAAAAGCTCGCTCATTCGGATCATTACCACAATTACCCAAGCCGACTCAGGTTCGGTATTTCTCAACGGTGAAGCGCTGAACAGCTCCCATCCATCTCAAATTGGCTACATGCCTGAAGAACGAGGCCTTTACAAAAAAATGGAAGTAGGCGCCCATCTCATGTATTTAGCTCAACTTAAAGGACTCTCTAAAAAAGATGCTAAAACAGCCATTGATTATTGGTTTGATAAATTTGGTATTCAAGATTGGTGGAGCAAAAAAGTAGAAGAGCTTTCCAAAGGAATGCAGCAAAAAATCCAGTTTATTTCTACGGTAATTCACAAACCCAAACTATTAATCCTCGATGAGCCTTTTTCAGGACTCGATCCCATCAACGCAAACTTGATTAAGGATGAGATTTATGAAATGAAAAAACAAGGCATTAGCATTATTTTTTCTACTCACCGAATGGAACAGGTAGAAGAAATTTGTGAACACATCGTCTTAATCAACCAAGGTAAAAATGTCTTACAAGGAACCGTAAAAGATGTAAAAAATCAGTATAAAGAAAATAAATTTGAATTTAAATACGAAGGAACACTCCCCGAAGATTTTAATGACCACGGCGATGTGGTAAAAGAATCACCAGGTAGTGTGATCATTCAGTTAAAGGAAGATGAATCTTCTAACAACTTCTTAAACTATTTACTTCGTAATAATGTCAGAATCCAGAGTTTTAATGAAATTCTTCCGACCCTCAACGAAATATTTATTCGCAAAGTAGGCGCTGTCAACATTGCTCAATCTTAACTTGCACAATCCTAATAAAACGAAACCAATATATTATGAATAAACTTTGGCTTATCATTCAACGAGAATATTTGACCCGTGTAAAAAAACGTTCTTTTATTCTGGCAACTATTTTGACACCAGTGGCTTTTGGCCTTTTTATGGTGATCGTCTCTTTTATTTTTTCTTATGAGAGTGATGATCTAAAACGGATTGCCGTTTTAGATAAAGAAAATATCCTTAGTTCTATTAGTGATGAAAGTAATCTCATTTTTAAGTTCGAAGATTATTCTCTGGATGAAATGAAAAAAACCTTCGCTGAAAAAAACTATGACGGCATCATGGTTATTCCTCCATTGAAAAATCTCCAAGATACCCGACTCACTGTTTTCTATTATTCGGAAGATCCACTCGGTTTAGATCTACGCCTTTCTATTGAAAATAAATTACAAAAAAGTATTCGTAAATATAAAATTTCGGCACTCAATCTAGACGCCAAAGAACTTGAGTCCCTCGACACCAAAGTCTCTATCAACCCCGAGCCAATTGATGAAACTAAAGCAGACGTTTCACCAATGGCCGCCGTAGTAGGTGCCGCAATTGGAGGGGTCATGGGTTTTATCATGTATATGGCCGTTTTTATTTACGGAACGATGGTGATGCGTTCGGTCATGGAAGAAAAGACCAGTCGTATTGTAGAAGTAATGATTTCTAGTGTTAAACCTTTCCAGTTGATGATGGGAAAGATAATCGGCGTAGGGGGGGTCGGATTGACACAGCTCATTATTTGGGCGATTTTAATCCCCATTATATCCATCGTAGTTCAAGGGATCTTTGGGTTTGATGTAGATACTTCGTCGGAGATGAGTTCGGCAGCTGCACAGGTTGATCCAGATGATATGCAAGCGATGGCTGCTCAAGTAATCGTTGAAATTAAAGCCCTTAATTGGTGGGCGATTTTCCCACTCTTCCTCTTTTATTTCCTTGGTGGATATTTCCTTTATGCTTCTTTATTTGCAGCAGTAGGTTCCGCTATCGGAGACGATTTAGGAGAAGGACAATCATTAACTTTACCGATTACAATTCCAGTTATTTTAGCATTATATATTATGATGGTGGTGGTCAAAGCTCCGCAAAGTAGTCTAGCCACTTGGTCTTCTATCTTTCCGTTTTTCTCACCAATTGTTATGCCTTCGCGCTTGGCCTTTAGTCCACCATTATGGGAAGTGATTGTATCCGTTATTGTGCTTATTGCCTCCTCCTTATTCTTTGTTTGGCTATCTGCTAGAATCTACCGAGTTGGTATTTTAATGTATGGTAAAAAAGCATCCTTTAAAGAACTAGGAAAATGGTTATTCTATAAAGGCTAAAGGTTTGGTAAACCTTGATCAATAAAAAGAAATCTAAAAGTCATCCATAAAAATAAAAAAAGGAAAATGGCTAAATAAAAAAGGTTTGCTAAACCTTTCGATAAAAGAAAAGGCAAATTCTATTAAGTTAGAATTTGCCTTTTTATTTCTAGATATATTTTTTTAAAACTTTATAAAAAAAGGCGATGCCAACCAAAAGGTTAACATCACCACACATATCATTATTCTGGTTTGTAAAGGTTCTCTTTATAACCTATCACATAGGCTTCAATTTAATATTTCTTCGAGTTCTTTTCCTGGTCTAAACTTTACAACTTTCTTAGCAGGAATAATGATCTGTTCGCCAGTCTTAGGGTTACGCCCAGGCCTGGACTTACGTTCTTTAGATATAAAAGTACCGAAACCAAAAAGGGATACTTTTTTTCCATCGCGTAAGGTATCCCCTATTGTATACAGTAGGGTATCCATTACTTCGGTAGCTTGCGCGATCGATAAATCGGCATTTTCGGCGATTCTCGTGATGAGTTCTCCTTTATTCATTCTTATTTATTTATTTGGGTAAAATTGGCAGACTTTATGTCTCTTTAAATTCGTTGTTATTATATATTACGGGTTTTGTGTAACTTGGGTTGCAAATAGCCTTAACATATTAATTTTTACCTAATAGATTGTTTAATTTTCCATTAATTGACTATAATTAAAGAAAGCTAGACAAACTATAAATCATGGAGTTTTATCTCACTACTACTCCATTTAGCAGTTTATCATGAAAAAATTATTACAATTATTACTTCTTTGTGCTACGCTTTTATTAGTAGGAACTATGGCTAGTTCTTGTAGCAAAAAGACTGGATGTCCATATAACGACTATACCAACAAGGATAAAAAACCAGGAAAAAAGAGAGGAAAATCTAATTTATTTCCAAAACATATGCGGAAAAAAAATTAAGAGGCTATCTACGTAATCCATCGCCGATTAGGTTAAAAACGGTTACGGTCACAAATATTCCAATTCCTGGAAATACCACCATCCACCAAGCTGAGATGTTGCTACGTGCAATACTCAGCATCTTTCCCCATGTGAAGGCATCAAATGCTACCCCAATACCTAAAAAGGATAGGGCCGCCTCCGTTAAAATGGCCCCCGCCATTCCAAAAGCAATCGTAATATAAACAGGTGTCATAGCATTCGGTAAGGCATGTTTCCAAATCACTCGCCACGAAGAAAATCCCATCGTTTGAGCCGCTTGTACATACGGCAAATTTCTAATTCTTAAAAATGCTGCTCTCACAAAGCGAGCCGTTGTCGTCCAACTCAGAAATCCAATAATAAAAATAATATTCAATACGGACTTACTCTCTAAAATAGAAAGCATCGCCAATAGAATAAATAATCCCGGAATAGAATTAAATACTTCAATCGTTCGCATAACGATTCCATCAACTGGTAAAGTGATTTTCTTACTTAAAAAGGATACCTTTTCTAACAAAATTCCTACTAAATAAAATCCTAGAACAATGGTTAAAAAAATCATCATTCCTTTTCCTACTTCCCATCCAAAACTACCTTCTACTAGCACATATCTACGGGCACTAAATCCATAGAAAATTCCTAGTACAATCCCCGGAATCAATAAAACAATTTTAATCACAGCAACTTTTA